>JBLIES010000050.1:0-18909 GCA_047633135.1 Roseivirga sp. | reverse complement strand
AAATAAATTTTAGTGTAAGATGACGGAACGCTGATGGTTCAATATAAAAATAACCGCTCCGAATCAATAACTATAAAAGCCATTTTTATTGCTCTAAGAGGGAGAAAAAATTAAACTTTTACTAAAAATAAAACCTTGGCAAAACGATTTTACCAAGGTTCAATTTTATCTCTTTACTTAGAGAAATATCTGTAAACAGTTTTTATTTGGCATACGTCTGCTGACTTCCAATTTTGGGATAGATTTTTTCCCAGAGCACCACAGGTAAGGTACTAGAACTTATCACTCCCAAGATCTGCCATATTGAGAAACTGACAACCCAAATCATATCTATCACAATCCTAGATACTCAAATGACAGAAAAAATAAATATGCGCCTCAAAAGGCCACAAAAAGAAGTCACGCTTAACGTTGGCAACCTAAAAACTGGTGTTTATCAAGTTTTGATATAAACAGATAAAGGTTTATTCACAAAAGGACTAATTATTCAGTAAATTCAAACTCTATCGTGTAATTATCTCAATTATAAAATTCAAGGCTATGAAAAAATCAGAAAATGGACTGACCAAGTACCTACTTCACAAGTCCTACCTTATACTTCTATCATTCTTTACACTTGCAATCTTCTCGGCTTGCACTGATGATGAAGTAAATGCGATTGAGGAAATCCAAATCACTGGCGGACATCAAGTAGAACGCACCGATGGTGACTTTGAATTCAAATACGGACTATTCAATACCCAAGGCCAACCAACAACCGAGTTTAATCAAGGTGATCAAATAATCTTTAGCTTTTGGATGACTAATGACACTGACCAGTCGTGGTATTTGATTCAATCTGAATACCGAGATTTTTTCAGAGTATATAAGATTGAAGGCGTTGATAATCAAATTGACATGGGACAGCCTCATGACGGTATGTTCTTTCAGAAAAAGTTAGGAATTGGACCAATCTCAAAGAACACCCTAAAATTTGAATTACCATGGGTTGTTCCAGCAAGCATGGAGCTCGATAGGGGCTTGTGGAAAAAGGGCAGAAACGCCCCACCGTTAGAAAAAGGTAACTACAGAACGGTATTTGATCAGTCATTTGAATTCAGTGATGGCGGACAAACCCGCGAAACGGATGTTTTAAGTTTTTCGATTGATTTTACTGTGAATTAGATATTGGGTTAGCTAATAGTGAGGGCTCTTAAAGTTTAAGTTGTTAATAAAACGTGATGAAAAACACTAATACGCTTTATTTAAAACTGATGTTATTTTTCTCATTTGCAATCCTCTCCGCTTGCACTGATGAGGAAGTAAACACAATTGAGGAAATCCAAATCACTGGCGGGCATCAAGTGGAACGCACCGATGGTGACTTTGAATTCAAATACGGACTATTCAATACCCAAGGCCAACCAACAACCGAGTTTAATCAAGGTGATAAAATAATTTTTAGCTTTTGGGTCATTAACAACACGGAGCAATATTGGGACTTACTCCAATCTGAATATAAAGATTTTTTTAGGGTATATAGACTTGAGGGAGTTGATAATCAAATTGATATGGGACAACCTCATGATGGAATGTTTTTTACAAAACAACTTGGGGTGGAACCAAGTTCAGCCAAGTTTATTAAGTTTGAATTACCTTGGATTGTTTCACAAACAGCTAAGCTTGATAAGACACTGTGGAAACAAGGGAGAAATGCCCCACCTTTAGAAAACGGAGCCTATAAAACAAGATTCGATCAATCATTTGATTTCCGTGTTGGTGGGCAAACTTACCAAACACCCGTTTTAAAATTTGCAATAGATTTTACTGTGAATTAGAATTGCTCTTTATTGTGGAGCAAAGACAGCTTAGGCGATTAATGCAATGCCTTTTCCAAAACAGACTTGAGTTCCCCGATTGAGTCTGATCTATTTAAAAAGGAATGGATATAAATTGTTATGCTACTGTTTCTTCAACTTAGTCAGCAACTATTGGCTTTTTGAATGAGCAAAATTTCTCTAAATTCACAACTCTCATTACAATCAATAAATCATGAAAGCATTTAAGTATTTCTTAGCAATCGTTCTTTTTGGATTCAGCACAGAAGCCTTTTCTCAACATGTTTACCCTGAAGTAATAGACAATTGTTATCTAGATCAATTTGTTTACGAATCAGACTCAATTATTGCAAAGCTTGAAAACGAGAAAATCATAGAAGTGATCACAGGAAGTTGGGATGCAAAACTAAAAAGAATGCTGAAGGCTTTTTAGCTGTTCAAATATTGGTGAATAATCGTGGTACTTCCTGTCTTATGAGTGTTAAAAACAATACCAATATCAAGACTAAAAAAATGAACCTTGCCAATTCAATTAACGACAATCTTAAATGGCCTCGTATGCCCCAAAAAGTATCTGTAATTGCTGTGCTCACCTTTGAGGATGGCAAAATTGAACTAAAAAGAATGGGTACAAAGGATAACAAAAAGATCATCGAAATCGGAGGTTGACAAACTATTAAACGGTTGAAATTAATTTCCTTAGCATTATTAGTTTAAAAAACGAGTCCTTTTCCTATTTCCTATATCTTTGTCGCATGTTCCAATTGTCTATCCTATCCTCTATTGTTTGGGATCCCATGAAAGAAATCATCAAGGGGATTCAGCCACCTGTCTGGTACAGTGTGCTTTTTGCATTCGGCTTTATTATTGGCTACCAAATTATGGTGCATATTTTCAAAAAGGAAGGAAAAGACCCTTTGAACGTGGATACCCTAACGGTACACATGGTACTTGCCACAATTATTGGTGCGCGTTTAGGACACTTAGTTTTTTATGAGCCTGATCGTTTTTTAGCAGACCCACTGATGTTTTTCAGAACTTGGGAAGGTGGTTTGGCAAGTCATGGTGCGGCAATAGTCATCCCTTTGGCATTATTTCTTTATAGAAATTACTTCGTTCGCTCTAAGTTATTCCCCCTTAAAGACCTCTTTAAAAAGCAGAAACGAACAGGACAAAGTTATTTATGGATTTTAGATAGGATAGCAATTACTGTGGCGTTGGCGGCAGTTTTTATTCGAGTTGGTAATTTTGTCAACTCAGAAATAGAAGGTAAACCTACGGATTCTGACTACGGAGTAGTCTTTGGCCGTGTGGGTGAAATCTATTTGGCTGAGGGGATCAATGGAATTGAAGATGCTGAAGCTTCGAAAGGTACTAGCACAGAAACGCTTATGCCGGGTATCATCCCTGTCGATATTGAAGTCACTTTTACTGGCACAAGTACAGCAGAACAAGACGTAAGGAGAGTATTAGAAAATCAAGTCAAATCTCAATTATTGAGATACCCCGTCAGCGATCATTATAAAGAGATAGCGGGTGTTCCTTTGAATTACGACCTTACCATGAAAAACAGGTTGTGGGTAGCCACAGTGCATACTTTTGGTATTTCTAGGCACCCTGCTCAGCTTTATGAAGCCGCCACAAGCTTAATTCTCTTCTTCATTCTCCTCGCCCTTTGGATGAAATACAAAGAGAAAACGCCTGAAGGACTTTTGTTGGGTATTTTCTTCCTCTGGATATTTGGCTTCAGGTTTTTCCATGAAACCTTCAAAGAGAATCAAGTTGCGTTTGAAGACAATATGACATTTAACATGGGGCAACTATTAAGTATTCCTCTTGTGCTTGCTGGCATTTTTATTCTGGCGAGGGTGGCGATATTGAAAAACAAAAAGTCTCCAAAACACTAAATAAATAACTTTGCGAGGCTTTTTACTTATCGGTTTTCTCTTATCGATTTTCCTTGGTGCATCTGCCCAATCAACCTCAGCTGACTCTGTCAGTAGTGGTACGGTTAAAGTAGGCAAAATCTACATTATTGGAAATGAGAAAACCAAAGCTGAGATCATACTCCGAGAATTAGACTTTGAAGAAGGTCAGGTTCTCAATATTAAAGATTTTACTCAGTCTGTTATTCTCGATCAGCAAAAGCTTATCAACACACGGCTTTTTGTTACGGCCGAGATTGTACCCCTATTTACAACCCCGAGTCAAGTTGATGTTTTGATTCAGCTAAAAGAACGTTGGTATATTTTCCCAATCCCCATTTTCAAACTAGCAGACAGAAATTTTACGGAGTGGTGGGTGAATCAAAAAAGAGATTTCTCACGTGTGAATTATGGCTTACAATTATACCACTTCAATTTGACAGGGAGGAACGATAAGCTAATTCTGAGAAGCCAGTTTGGCTTTACCAAGCAGTATGAAATTCAGTACCAAAGACCTTACATTAATAAAGAGCAGACCCTTGGCTTGACATTAAGAGCAAGTTTTTCTAATAACAAAACGGTGGCTACAAATACAGATGCACATCGTCTTCAATTCGAATCTTCAGAGGATATCAATAGAAGAATTTTCACCAGCGGTGGCACCTTAACATATCGTCCTTCTTTCTACAGCCGCCATTCAGTTGACGTAGGCTACAGCAAGGCGAGTGCAAGTGATTTGATCATTAGTGCCAACCCAACCTATTTTCAGAATGGAGAAAACCTACAACAATACATCAGGTTGAGCTATGTGTTCTCTTGGGACAACCGCGATTACTTTGCTTATCCCCTAGAAGGAAATGTTTATAGGGCCGAGGTCAATAATTTTGGTTTAGGCATTTTTGATGACCTCAATATGTTTACGGTGCGCGCCTCAGCAAACAATAATTTAGTCTTAGGTAAAAACCTATACTTAGGCAATACAATAGAAGGCTTCGTCAATTTTAGCGATGATATCCCCTTCATTCTACGGTCAGGTTTTGGCTATCGGCCAGATTTCATCCGAGGTTACGAACGCTTTGTAGTAGAAAGTAATGCCTTTGTTTCGAATCGAAGTGAGTTGAAGTTCAAGTTCTTGTCAGGTATTCAAGAATTAAGTCAGCGAAGCTTAGTCCAGCAATTTCAAACCATGCCTTATGCCTTTTACCTCAAGGCTTTCCTCGATATGGGTTATGCAGGTGATCCATTGCCTTCGATAACAGGCGAATACTTTAATAATGAATTGCTTTTAGCGGCCGGCATTGGTTTAGATATTCAAACCTATTATGATTTTGTAGTAAGGCTTGAATTCTCCGTGAATCGCCAGGGCAACACAGGCTTCTTTGTGAATTTCAGGTCTGCTTTATGAAGCAAAGGCCAATAATCTCTAATTTTTGCACGCTTAATTTACTTTTTTCAATATCTCATTAAAATTTATTGATACATAATCGTATTTTTAATTGTGAGAATTACCTTAATCTTATTTTTTGTGCTGTTCTGGCACATTTCAGCCAAAGCACAATTGGCTAGCCGACCTCCTGTTGGACCAAGGGCATTAGGGTTAGGTGGAAGTAATGTTGTTTTGAACGATGCTTGGTCTATTTTCAATAATCCAGCTGGATTAACAGAAGTAGAGCAAACAACCGCCCTATTTGCTTACCGCACAATCTTTAATTTCTCGCCCTTTAACACTGTTTCTGCTGGTGCAGTCTTCCCTACTGAAGTAGGGAATATAGGGTTTGGGGTTTTTAGGTTTGGTGATGCTACATTCAACAGTCAAATGGCGAGCCTCTCGTTTGCCAAAAAAACTGGAATCGTTCGGCTTGGTATCAAAGCCAACTATTTACAATTCAACATTGAAGGTTTTGGTCGAAAGGGAGTTTTCACTTCTGATATTGGTGTTTTAGCAGACCTGACGCCTCAACTCACTTTCGGGGCTCAAGTTTACAATTTCACTCAGTCCAGAATCTCAGATGACACCCTAGAAAAAGTACCTACCATTATCAGTTTAGGAATCGCCTACACACCAGCGGAAGACCTTACGCTTATTATTGAAGGGGAAAAAGACATTGCGTTAGATCCAGACTTAAAGCTTGGACTCGAATATCAAATAATAGAAGATATAGTAGCAAGAACTGGCTTTTCTACACTGACCAATACACACTCATTTGGTGCCGGCCTTAAGCTTACAAGGTTCACTTTTGACTATGGCATTCGTATGGATAGAAGGTTAGGCCACACTCATAATTTTGGATTGACTTTCGAATTTAAGGAGTAATGAAGGTGGCTAGCATTATCATATCAGTCATCATCTGCCTTTTCGGCTTTAAATTCTCAATTTCCGCGCAAAATAGTCCTGATTTTAACATAGAATCTTTTATTGAAGAACTTTTCAGCCTCCAAGAGGCAAATATTGATTACGAGGACCTGTATGAATCACTTCTCCTTCTTTATCAAACCCCCATTGATATTAACAGGGCAAGTACAGGTGAGCTCAAAAGTCTCTATGTACTCTCTAATCAACAGATCATCAGTCTCCAGACGTATATAAAAGAAAAAGGAAAACTACTTACCCTCTATGAGTTGCAACTGATCGATGGTTTCGATTTCGCAACCCTAGAAAAAATGAAGCCTTTTGTAACCGTAAATGCCAAAGATGCACTTATGGACGATCGCCCATTACTTCAAAGAATTCTAGAAGAGAGAAACAACTATTTTATCAGTAGGTATGAACGAGGATTAGAAGAGAAAAGAGGCTACAGCCCCAAGCTTGATGTGGATGATAATCGTTACTTAGGTTCAGCTGATAAACTGTATTTAAGGTACCGTGTCTCTAGGACTAATGATTTCAGCATTGGATTCACCACAGAGAAAGATGCTGGGGAAGCCATACAATGGAGGCCTAAAAATAATAAGCATTTAATGGACTTTTGGTCCTTTCATTTAATGATAGAAAATCAAGGCAAATGGAGGAAAACAATTGTTGGTGATTATCAATTACAGTTTGGACAAGGGCTTCTTTTTGGCGCAGGCCTTAGTGTAGGGAAAGGTACTGAAACCGTCAATACTGTCAGTCGAGTTACGCTAGGCATTAGGCCCTATTCATCAGTTTTAGAAAGCGGATTTTTACGCGGCTTCGCCACTACTTATTCTTTAACCAAGGCAGTCAATTTAACCACCTTTGTTTCACGCCTTGCCCAAGATGCTTCCATTCAAAGCGGAGAAGGGCCTGACGATTTTTCACAATTTTTCTCCTCAATCCAAGGAAGTGGATTGCACAGAACGCCTAATGAACTAAATAATAAGAAAAGCGTGACCGAAACGGTAATGGGTGCCAATATCCACTTCAAACCTGCCGATAGGGTCGAAGCGGGTTTCACCGTGGCGAGTAATCACTTTTCTACACCCATTTTAAGAAGCCCTGCAGCAGTGAACCTTTTCGAGTTCAAAGGAAATACAAACCTTAATTTTGGATTATATGGAAAATACGGCTGGCGCCAATTTGCCTTCTTTGGAGAAACAGCGGTTTCAAAAAGTGGGGGAATAGGAACGGTAGGTGGCTTTAGCACTAGTCTTTCAGCGAGAATTGAGTTTGCCATGCTTTTCAGAAGTTATGCACGCGATTTCCATTCTTTCAGGGGCAATGCCTTTGCCGAAGGAAGTCGAAACATCAATGAATCTGGCGTTTATTGGGGAATTAAATATACCCTAAATAGAAAATTCTACCTCACCGCTTATTATGATAGTTACCGCTTTCCATGGCTGCGCTTCAGGGTGGACGCGCCATCTTCTGGTAACGATTATTTAATCAGGCTTAATTATAATCCTGGAGGACGAACAAAGATTTACTTTCAATACAGAAACGAGACAAAAGAAATTAATGCCGCCCTGAACGAAACGAATAACAACTTGGTACTTCCTGGCACTAAGAAACAATATTTAGCCAATTTAGAATTCGCTGCTCATAGTCAGTTAAGCTTCAAATCACGAATACAAACCAGTAATTACGAGCTGAATGGTATCCTCACCAAAGGCTACGCTTTTATTCAAGATGCTGTTTATCGTTTAGAAGATTGGGTATTCAGTGGTAGAATAGCGCTCTTTGATACCGAAGGCAGTAACAACAGGCAGTATGCCTACGAAAGAGATGTGCTTTATGCTTTCTCAATTCCTGCTTATGGAGGGAAAGGCATCCGTAACTACTTGCTAGTACAATTCAGGGCCAGTCGAAAATTAGAATTCTGGGGAAGGGTGTCTAGAACAACTTATTACGACCGATCAAGCATTGGCACGGGGCTTGAATCAGTGGCGGGGAATAAAGACACTGACATCAAGCTACAAATGAGGTACAAACTACAATAAACACTACCGCTTGAAAACTATGATTTGCACTGGTGCTTTCTGTTTAATATTTTAGAACTTTAAATTTACTCAAGATGATAAAACGAATCGGAGGAATGCTCTTTGCCATGGCTATGTTAGCCAATGCTCATTATGCCAATGCACAAGGCAAAGCTACACGTCCAGATAATGAAAGATGGCAGCAAGCTATAGAGTACTATATGGAAATCGATATGGACGTAAAAACAAATCGATATCAAGGCGTGCAAAAAGTGAAATACACCAACAACTCGCCTGACGATCTCAATCAGGTTTTCTACCACCTCTACTTCAACGCTTTTCAGCCAGAAAGTATGATGGACAATAGGTCTAGAACCATTCAAGATCCAGACAGAAGAGTAGGAGATCGAATTTTCAACTTGAAGGAAGATGAAATTGGCTATCAAAAAATCAAATCACTTAAGCAAAACGGCAAACCACTGAAATATGAAGTAGTTGGTACGGTACTCGAAGTACAATTAAACGAACCCATCAAAGCTGGGCAAAGCGCGAACTTCGACATGGAATTCGAAGCGCAAGTACCGATTCAGATCAGAAGAACAGGCAGAGACAATGCTGAAGGTGTGCGTTACTCAATGGCGCAATGGTATCCTAAAATGGCCGAATACGACTATCAAGGATGGCATGCCGATGAATACATTGGCCGCGAATTTTATGGCGTTTGGGGTAATTACGAAATGAAACTTTCTATTGATAAAGATTACGTTGTGGGTGGCACAGGCTACTTACAGAATCCTTTAGAAATAGGTCATGGTTATGAGAATGCTGGCGAAAAAGTCAATAAAAAGATAAAAGACGGAAAACTTACTTGGCATTTCAAAGCACCTAACGTTCATGATTTTATGTGGGCTGCAGATCCTGAATACGATCACGATAAGTTGACTATGAAAAATGGAATGGTACTTCATTTCATTCACAAAAAGGGTCAAAACGAAGAGAGTTGGGAGAAGTTAATGCCTTTGGCAGAAATGTCTTTCGAATATGCCAACAAGTATTTTGGTCAATATCCTTACAAACAATTCTCAGTGATTCAAGGTGGTGATGGTGGAATGGAGTATCCAATGTCTACTTTAATCACCGGTGCTAGAGGTAGCCTTTTAGGAGTTACCGTTCACGAATCAATGCACGATTGGTACCATGGCGTTTTGGGCAGTAACGAAGCCTTGCATCCGTGGATGGATGAGGGTTTTACAACTTACGCTAGTTCAAGAATTATAGAGCATATCAATAGAGTTACCAAAGGCGAAACTGAACAGGCGGTAACTATAGACAACATAGGGAGTAACTCAGGCCAAAGAAGCTATTTAAGACTTGCTCAAAGTGGAGTAGAAGAGCCATTAAGTACTCATTCCGATCATTATAACTTGAACAGTGCTTACGGTGCTTCATCTTATCAAAAAGGAGCAACATGGATGAGCCAAATGGGTTATGTTATGGGAGAAGAAGCGCGCGATAAAGCACTATTAGCTTATTTCAACGAATGGAAATTCAAACACCCAAATCCAAACGACTTGTTAAGATCATTCGAGAAGTCATCTGGTTTAGAGCTAGATTGGTATAACGAGTACTTTGTATTTACAACAAAACAGGTTGATTACGGTGTAAAAGAAGTAGCTGGCGAAGGCGATAAAACAAAAATCACTTTAGAAAGAGTAAACCTAATGCCAATGCCAATGGATGTGGTGGTGACTTATAAAGACGGCACAAAAGAGGTGCACTACATGGCTTTAAGAATGATGCGTGGAGAAAAACCAGCTGAGACCAATGATAAAAGAATTGTTCACCCTGACTGGGGATGGGTAAGTCCAACCTATGAATTCTCATTGGACAGACCTATCAGCGATATCGTTTCGGTTGAAATTGACCCTTCTGGAAGAATGGCAGATGTAGATAGAGAAAACAACAAATGGGAAGCGGAAGCTATCATTAAGAACAAGTAAAGTCAATAATATTAATTCATTAGCGCTCTCAAAACCTTGCAAAGGTCAACTTGAGGGCGCTTTTTTTATTTACAGCAAGTTGGATTAAAGGCTTTATTTCAATGCACTTTTCTCTAGCTTCAAAGCCTTATCTTTCAATTGCTCTGTTAAAAAGTCTCAGGCGGAAGACCTGCTAAAAGAAAATGTTCCATCCTACAAAGCTCCATAGGAGCGACCTCTTTAAGACTAAAACACAAAGCCCATAGTGTCCAAGTTTCATTCAATGGCTCGTTTACAAATCGGGTTGAAGGTTGAAAATTAATCCAATCCAATCCTCTACCGCACTGAAGATTATGATTGTTAGCATTTGGCACTCCTTAAGAAAACCACCCCACCGCCCAAGATTGAATGAGTGTAAGCACTTCGAGTATCTGTCTACTAAAAAGCCCTATCTTTAATGGCTTATCATTAATTCAGACCATGGCTAAATACACCCTCAAAATCAATCAGCAGCAATACACCGTTGAAGCTGAACCACAAACGCCCCTCCTCTGGGTCATCCGCGATGAAGTAGGATTGACAGGTACGAAATTCGGTTGTGGCATTGCTCAATGTGGCGCTTGCACGGTGCACTTGAATGGAACTCCCGTAAGGTCTTGTGTCCTCCCCGTTTCAGCCACTGTAGATCAGAATATTACTACCATTGAAGGCTTATCGGATGATAATTCTCATCCTGTTCAAAAAGCATGGCTAGAAGTTCAAGCTCCTCAATGTGGTTATTGCCAATCCGGACAAATCATGTCGGCTACGGCCTTATTGAACAGCAACCCAAAGCCGTCTGATGATGATATTGATGCTGCCATGTCAGGCAATATTTGTCGCTGTGGTACTTACCCAAGAATCAGAAAAGCCATTCACCTCGCCTCTAAAGAAATGACCAATGGAAGCAAATAAAATCAACCGAAGAAAATTCTTAAAGATCACAGGCCTGAGCAGTGCCATGTTGGCTGTCGGTTTCGAAAGCCTTGCTTTTGGTGATGATAGCCGTTTGAAAATAATGATGGCCGAAGACTTTGTTGAAGGCACAGCTCTCAATCCTTTTGTCATAATCAGTGAAGACGGAACGATCAGTATTATGGCCCATGTCCCTGAGTTGGGTCAAGGCATTATTCAAGGGATTCCAGCCATCATTGCAGAAGAGCTTGAAGTGCGAATGGACCAAGTGACCATTGTTAAGGCCAGCGCATCGCGCCAATATGGTCAGCAATCTATTGGAGGAAGCCGAAGTGTAAAAACCATGTTCACCCCAATGAGGCAGTTGGGTGCTGCCACTCGCGAAGTACTTATCGAAGCAGCTGCCAACAAATGGGGCATTGACAAGTCACAATGTTATGCCAAAGAAGGAAAAGTATTCAGAAAAGACTCACAAGCTTCAGTTGAATATAAAGACTTGGTGAAAGCCGCTTCTGCGCTTGAATTACCTAAAAATGTGGCTTTAAAATCTAAAGCTGACTTTAATATCATTGGCAAATCGACCAACCGCCCAGACTTGGTCGGAAAAGTGAACGGTACAGCCGATTACGGCATGGATGCCAAAACCGAAGGCTTACTTTATGCTACGATTGAGCGCTGCCCAACTTTACAAGGCGCGGTTAAAAGCTACGATAAGGCAGCAGCCCTTTCCGTAAATGGAGTGACCGATGTAATGGAAGTTACTCGAACGGTTTACGGCAAAAAGAATACCGGCATCGCAGTAATCGCCAAGAATTATTTTGCAGCTTCCGAAGGAAGAAAAAAGCTGAATGTGCAATGGGATAATGCGGAATTCACCAAAGTGAATACTGTTGACCTGTTCAATGACATGAGAGCCCTCGCCAAAACCGATGGCTTAGAACATTTCGAAAAAGGCAATTTCACTGAACATTTAGCATCTGCTTCAGAGGTACTTGAAGCCACTTATGAGCTTCCTTACTTATCACACGCCTGCATGGAACCTATGAATGCCACAGTGCATGTGAGGAAAGACAATACGGTAGAAGTTTGGGCACCAAGCCAAAGTCCACAGGTGCAGCGTCAGTTCGCTAGAGAATTAGGGATTCCCGATGATCAGGCCGAAGAAAAAATCAAAGTACATCTCCCCTTCTTGGGTGGTGGTTTCGGTAGAAAGTCGATGAATGATTCATTGGAAGAATGTTTCCAAATTTCGAAAGCACTAAGGAAGCCGGTAAAATTGATTTGGTCTAGAGAAGATGATACCACTCAAGGTCCATTTCGGCAGGGCACAGTGCATGCTTTCAAAGCAACTTTTGATAGCAAAAGCAAGCCAGAAGGCCTGCAGCATAAAATGGTCAGTCAGGCAATCACTACACAAGGAAGACCTTCCAATGGTAAAGTTCCTTTTGAAGTAATGGAAGCCATCAATACGCATTATGAGTTTGAGCATCTTTCTGTTCGTTTTGCTGAATACCAAAGCCAAATTCCAATTCATTGGTGGCGATCTGTTTTTGCCTCCACTAATGGTGTAGCACACGAAGCCTTTATTGATGAAATGGCCATCAAAGCGAATGAAGATCCACTTCAATTCCGCAAGAATCGCTTGAAATCCGAGCCTCGCTTTGTGAAGGTTTTAGAAAGACTTGAAAAAGAAGCCGATTGGAATGCCCCGCTTAGTAGCAATGAAGGAAAAGGAGTAGCGATAGTAGAAAGCTTCGGAACAATTGTAGCCCACGCTTTATTCTTGAAAAAGGAAAATGGCAAAGTCACCATTCCAAGGGTAGTTTCAGTTGTCGATTGTGGGATTTACATTAATTCAGATCAGGTAAGAGCGCAGACAGAAGGAAATATTATTTTCGGTTTAACCGCTGCTTTAAAAGACCCAATCACTTTTAAAAATGGAGCAGCCGAACAATCCAATTTCAATGACTATAGAATGCTCAAGATTAACGAGTCCCCAAGAGCTATTCAAATCCATTTAATGGAGAACGAAGAAGCTCCAGGTGGTGTGGGTGAACCGGGATTACCACCCATAGGTTCTGCCTTATTGAATGCGGTCTTTAATCTGTCGGGCAAAAGAGTAAGAATATTACCTTTTGATTTACAATCAGTATAATGGATATTTCACTGTACATCATGGCCGGTCTTTATATTTTGGCCGGCCTCAATCATTTATGGAAGCCCAAGTTCTATCTTAAAATTATGCCACCTTATTTGCCCTATCATTTGCCATTGGTTTATTTGAGCGGGGTTTTCGAAGCAGCATTTGGAGTCATGCTATTATTCCCCTCTACCCAATCCATTGGGGCCTGGGGAATCATAGCGGTATTGATTGGTGTATTTCCTGCCAACGTGTATATGCTTACCTCTTACAAAGGAAAGCGAAAAGGCTACAGGGCTATACTCTGGTTTAGACTTCCTCTACAAGCTTTACTCATTTACTGGGCTTGGCTTTACGTCTAAATTAAAGTCCAAGTTGAGTATCAATTTTTCTTTTTAGACGACTTGCATCCAAATTATTCGGATCAATTAAATTCGCCTTATCTGCATGGGTTTTGGCTTGTTCTAATTCTCCCATTTTGAAGTAGATATCCGCTAAAATCGTATCCGGTTTAGCCATGCGGCTACCTTCCATTTGTTGAGTCAATGCTTTGGCAATCACTAAGGCTGAATCATATTTCTCTAATTCAGCCAGCATGATTGCTTTGTACCCCATTAAAAACGGGTTGTCCATTTGACTTGGAAGAATAATGCTTTTCATAGTATCCAAAGCCACGTCTGACCCATAAAGCGAATGCATAATTTCAATGTATTCTGACTTCAAATACACTTCATTTGGATAGTAATGAACTACGGTTCTAAGATTCTCCTCACCAATTTTTAGGGCTGCTTGTAATGCAGAGGCTGTTTGATCTGATTTTTGATCGCGCAGGTTAGTGTATTGAGTGAGGGCAATGTAGACGTCCAAGACTAGCCGCTCGTCACCTAAAACTGTATTCTTCAGGCTATCTAACTCATGATATAGACCTAACCTTTCCTCTAAATCAGTGGTCAATCTGGCCAAGACACTTTTGCCTACCAAGAAATTTTCGTCAAACGAAAGTGCCTTTCTGTATGATGTCTCAGCGGCAGAGTAATCTCCCCAATCCATGATTTGCTCCCATCCCAAACGATAATAAAACAGGGTGGAATCGGAGTCAGTAGTATAAGCCAAAAGCTCAGTTTTACCCTTGGTTCTACAAGACGAAACAAGTATTGTAACCAATAAAAGCAGACTCAGGAATGGCTTATTCATATGCTGATATACCGACTAAATCAATCCAATTCTACTTCTTCTTCAATAAAATGGAAACCTAATTGATCGAGTTCTGCTAAAATTGGTTCGTAGAATTCTGGTGTGATTGGTATCACCACCCCTCTGGCTTCTATTTTCCCTTGAAGTAAAAGTTTAGTGGCTACACCCAGCGGAAAACCAACCGTTTTAGCCATTGCTGTTTCGGTGGAGTTTTCTCCATTGGCTACCATAGCGGAGCGAATACGTTTTTTCTTACCATTTTCTATGTAGTCGAATAAATGCCACATCACAATCTGGTCCTTCTCGTCTGGGCGAATGGTCCATTTCTTTTTAAGTATATGCTCCAAAATCTGTGCTGGCGTTCCTTTTTTCAGCCCTATGGCTGTTTCCTCGAAAACATCCAACCATTTTAATTTGTGCATTTCAGGCCCCTCTAATTCTAGTCCTAAATAATGCGCCAGTTTAAGTTCTACAGAGTCGTTCGGATTGTAGGTCAGAAACGAATTAATAAATTGGCGGTGTGTCATTTCATTAACACCTTCCATTTGATAGGTATCCTCGGTGGCACCTAATTGGATAAAAACATCCCATGCCTTACAAAAACCGGGTCTTCTTAGCGTACCCCTAAAGACGGTCTTGATATTTTGAAGGCCATAAACATCCATGTACATGAGTGAGTCACGATTGGCGTAACCTTCGAAATAACCATGACCAGGAATATGGATCATTTCGGTTCTTTTGAAAAGCTTATGGTAAGGGATAAACTTGAATTTTCCTTCTTGAATAAACTGTACGGTTCCTTGGCCAGCCAAAACCACATTGCGTGGATTCCAAGTGAAGCCA
The DNA here is from genome assembly GCA_047633135.1 of Roseivirga sp. Classification (GTDB taxonomy): domain Bacteria; phylum Bacteroidota; class Bacteroidia; order Cytophagales; family Cyclobacteriaceae; genus Roseivirga. Next base: position 3,680 of record JBLIES010000050.1, on the reverse strand, counting down.
TACTGCCATGGGTTGTCATTGTCTGGATTCGGCATGAGTAAACCTCCTGCGAATGATTCAAATGCCGTTAACTCGAAGCCCTTATTTCTGATATGATCAATTATCTTTTTTGCCGACATGTGATCTATCCCAGGGTCTAGTCCACATTCATTCAAAAATAATAGTCCCTTGTCCTTTGCTTGCTGGTCAAGCGCTTTCATGTCATCTGAGACGTAAGAAGCGGTGAGCAAATGCTTACTTAAGTCCAAACAAGTTTCTGCAATTAAGGGATGAAAAGAGGCAGGCAACATAGAAATCACTACATCAGCGTCCCCTACAAGTTGTATTCTTTCTGATTCCTCTCTAATATTAACCGCTTTAGCTATTGCGTTAGCGCTATCTTTTACTTTTTCTTGGGCCAACTGCAAAGCATAATCCGCTACAGTGACGTGCCAATCATTTTCTTGAGCAGCAGAAAGTAGATAGTTAATTAACGAGGTTGCAGAGCGTCCGGCTCCCAATATTAAAATACGATTCATACACTTGACTTATTTTTGCCAAACTGCCAATTTTTTAGCGCATGCCCAAACTAATGTCTCAATGATTTAGCGCAAGACAACCAACATTGAAAAGATTCGTATCTTCCCAACCCACGGTAATACTGGAAGAAGATGGCTGAAAAAATCAAAAGAGAAATACACTTGAATGTCTACAATGCAGATGAAGTCCCAAGCGAGAAGCAAGGGTTAATCAACGAAGCAAAAAAAGCAGCGCTCAAAGCATATGCTCCATATTCTAACTTTCAGGTAGGCGCTGCACTGCAATTAGACAATGGCATTACTGTACTCGGCAATAATCAAGAAAACGCCTGCTACCCATCAGGGCTTTGTGCAGAACGTGTGGCCTTCTTCGCAGCAAAATCACAATACCCTGACAGTAAGGTGCTGGCGGTTGCGGTAGTGGCTAAGAGGAGTGTTGACGAGCACTTTAAAATGGCAACACCTTGTGGCAGTTGTCGGCAAGTAATGAGCGAATATGAAAACATACAAGAGCAACCCATAGTGGTATACCTGACCGATAAGGAGGGGAAAGTATATGAGTCAGAATCCATAGACAACCTCCTTCCTTTCAAATTTTCAGACAAAGACCTATTGGCTTAAATGGAGCATCAAATTAATTTTCAATACTCTGCCCGTTACTTTAGTTTAGGAGAGCCATCAGATCAAATTGAACAACTTTGGTTTGTTTGCCATGGTCATGGTCAATTGGCGCAGTATTTTATCCGCAACTTTCAAAGTTTAAATACTGGGAAGATATTAATAGTGGCACCTGAAGGACTCTCTAAATATTACCTCAATGGTTTTACGGGGAGAGTTGGCGCCACTTGGATGACGAAAGAGGATCGGTTGAGGGATATTGACAATTATGTAAATTACTTGAGTACCGTTTTCAATGAGGTGCGCAAAAAATTAAGTGAAAACGTACAGGTTAATTTATTCGGTTTTTCACAGGGAGCGGCCACGATAGCTAGATTCGCGACACAATCTGAAATTGATTTTGATCGGCTGATACTTTGGGCGGGTATTTTTCCGCCAGATCTTCCTCCTCTACAAAGCGTACAAAGGCTCGCCAACAAAAAGGTATATTGGGTTTATGGAACGAAAGACCAATACCTTTCAGATGGTGTAATGGAAGAGCAGAGCGAAATAGCTAAAAAATTAAAGATCGCCCCCGAAGTAGTTAGTTTCGAGGGTGAGCATGAGTTGAATAACGAAGTACTTTTAGCACTTAGCCTCAACAGTTAGCGCCAGAAAGACCAGCGTGTTCCTCTCATTACTCTTGACACTTCAGAAGAAGGGAGTATAATGACAGGACCTTCGTAGATTCCTCCGTTATCGCCCATGTCTGTCACCTTTACCGCAATCACATTCTTACCCGTTTTGAGCAGGTTATTTGGGATATCATATATCCTCATTTTCGAATAACTTTGAGACCTACCAAGCCTTTCACCATCATTGGTTTGCCCTATTTTAACTCCATTCACAAATATTTCATCAAAGTCATCAATCTTACCTCCTAGTAGAGTCAGGCCAGTTGTTTTAGCCCCTGCACTTACTTCAAATTGCTTTCTATACCAAGCGACATCTCTTAGGTCATCCAAACCGATTGACTTCCAATTTGAGGGCACCATGATACCTTGCCATTGCTCATCATCATAATTAGGGTCTTTGTATTCGCTTCTATCCCCTATTTTTATCTTCCATAATCCTTCTAAATAAATGGCATCTCTTGCCCATTCTTCAGGCACATAAATGCCTACATCCCCAGTGTAAATCCCTCCTTCTCCACCATAATCAAATACTCTGACCGCAATGAGATTCTCTCCACTGAAGTTGATTAAATCGATAGGAATGCTATAAAGTCTTTCGGCATGGAAGGCCGTATAATAATCAGGAGGGAATCCGCCTGAAAAACCAATTTTCTTACCGTTGACAAATACCTCATCCACATCATCGATATAGCCCAGCTTGAGGTAAATGACTTTTTCTTTTCTGAGGTCGTTTCCACTAAACGATTTTCTGTACCATGCATAGCCATCGTAGCCATTAAAGCCTTCGCTTTCCCATCTTCTAGGGACATAAACTTCTTCCCATTCTTTATCTTCGTAGGAGGTTTTCGCCCATTCACTACGGTCGCCAATCGAGAATTTCCAATACCCCCCAAAGACTCTCGACACGATCGAGTGACTGACCAAAAGCGCTTGCAAAGGCACTTATGAATAGCAGAATGAATGTATATTTTCTCATTTTTTAAAATCCTTAATCAACCCACAACCCGTTTGGGAAGTGGGTATCTTTTGTTGTGGTTTATTTTGACCCATGGGCTTGTGTCCTTTGACACATTACAAACATAGTGCAAGGTCTAAAAGCCGGTGTCATAGTGCCGTAAAGAGATGTCACAAGTTGTCATAAACTAAAGACTGCCTACAAAAGCAACTTATAACCAACGCCATGTACTGTTATAATCAAGCGTGGCTCATTTGGATTCGTTTCAATCCGTTGCCTAAGTCTGAGAATAAAGTTATCAACGGTTCTCGTGGTGGGTTGCGAATCATAGCCCCAAACTTTATTGAGAAGATCATAACGACTCACCACCTCATTTTTATTCTCAATTAAGTATTGCATGATTTCAAATTCTTTGTGCGACATGCGCACCATTTCACCCTCACAACTAGCTGAATATTGATCGAAATCCAGTTGTAGCCTGCCTACTTTCTGAGCGCTTACCTGAGGTTTTGTATTCACCGTGGCCGACCTTCTTAAAATTGCCTTGACCCGAGCAATCAATTCTCTCAGGCTGAATGGTTTAGTCAAGTAATCATCAGCACCCAGCTCAAGCCCTAAGACTTTATCAATCTCCTCTGACTTGGCAGTAAGAAAAATAATAGGTGTGAGTACTCCCATTTTTCTGGCGGCTTTACAAACATCAAAACCAGACATTTTCGGCATCATCACATCCAAAATGATCAAATCGAAAGTGTTATTACTTATTTTCTGAAGGCCTTCTTCACCGTTGATGGCCAACTCTACTTCGTAAGATTCGAATTCGAGGTTATCCTTTAGCCCCAATCGCATAGAAGGTTCATCTTCTACTATTAATATCTTTGTCATGCTTCTGATTTAAGAATTGGAAATAATAAG
>JBLIES010000049.1:0-19185 GCA_047633135.1 Roseivirga sp. | reverse complement strand
AGCATCACTACTTCTTGCACTGGCATGCCCATGCTTAATTTAAGTAAATCGGTGCTTGACTTTACTGCTTGAACGACACCGCTTTCTTCGGCTTTCAAATTATTCATTTGTACTTGCAGTCTGCTGACATCAATTTTTTCGGCAAAGCCATTCTCATATAGCTTTCTCGTTTCGTTTAAAGTCGAATCTAAAGTTGCGATATTAAAACCGATTAAATTGATCCGCGTCTTATTCACCAAAACCAAGTAATAAGCTTTGGTTACATTCTCTATGACATCAATTTCGGCTTTGAATTTATCGACTACTACTTTCTCGCGCAGTACTTTTGCCGCCTGAAGACCGATAAAAAATGATCCATCCCAAAGCATTTGAGTCATATTGAAACTCAAGCTCCCGACATGCTGAGCACCAAAAGCTACTAGTGTTACCCCTTCTGCATTTGGGTCGCCCGTAATAAACGAGGTTGGGATTGGGCTCTTAGCAATAAAGAGGTTATTGGTATAATTAAACCCGCCAGTGACTTGTGGGAGGCCATCTGCCCTGGTTTCAAATACTTGGGCTTCTGCATCTTGCATCGAAAGATCAGCATTCAAAACATTCTCATTGTGCAAAAGGGCATATTCAATGGCCTTGTTCAATGAGAGTCCTGTTTGTGCTGAAACAGTGACCGTGAGCAACATTAGCGCAAGCGCATAAATGTATCTGCTATTTCTGCTCTTCATTTTTTTTTGTGTTTGTTGTTAAGTATTGATTAAAAAGTTGGTGACCTTCTATTGTAAAAAGACCGTGTATAAAATGATCGAATAACTGCATTTGAACCTCCTCTAGGCTTCGCTTTCCTTTAGGGAAATGGTTGCCAATGATAAAAGTCTGCACCTGCTCTATCCTCATAATTGCGATGAGTTCAGGGTCAATTTGCGGACGGAAATAACCTTCCTCTTGGCCTCTAGTAATCACCTTGATAATGGAAACTTTCATCACGTCACCCTTGAATTGCTCGTACATCTTCCAAGCCTTAGGGTAAAACTTCTGAAGCTCATGCATGAGGTTCACTTTCATTTCCCTCATACTATCGCGAAGGCATGATGAAAGGAGCATCAACTCATGAACACTGTTCTCGCTTAGTTCCGTGAGCCCTGTGAACCGCTGACCTTCTGCCTTTAAGTGAATTTCAGCTACGTTATTCACCAATTCGCTTTTGTCCTTGAAATATTGATAAATCGTTTTCTTAGAAATACTCAATTGACTCGCTATATCATCCATGGTCACCGATCTGATGCCATACTGCATATATAACTCCCCGGCTTTTGCTACTATGTTATCCCTTACTTCCATTCTGAACGCAAAACTAAGGAAACTTTAATATTATCCAAAGTTTCCTGACGACATAATGACGTTGACTATCAAGCATTTGTTTCCCCGATTTGAAATTTCTTTAAAAAATGCAAGTTGCAAACGAATGCATTAACCAAATTATATTTTGGTTTTTCTGCTTGTAAACCCATCTTGAATCTACAATTTAGCACATACCAATTAAGCCTATTGAAGACCACCGATGCTGCCTAAAAAAATTACGATTTCAGACTCCACCTTAGAATATTCTATTTTCCCTGGTGGATCACGTTCCATGTTGTGTTTTCATGGCTTTGGACAAGACCGAACGGCTTATCAAAAAGTATATGAGACATTAACTGCATCACACACAGTGTATAGTTTCGACCTTCCTTATCATGGCTCGACATTAATTCCTAAATCAAAAGCACCCCTTCTTCCGGCCGCTTGGATGGCATTTATGAAGCTCTTTTTAAAAGAGGAAGCCATAAGCAGCTTTGAGGTGATGGGCTATTCTATGGGGGGAAAGTATGCGATGATTACCACACAGCTCTTTCCAAATCAAATTGAGCACTTACATTTGATTTCTCCCGATGGGATCACTACCCACTTCTCTTATAAATTCACAACCTACCCCTACCTGTTCAGAAAGCTTTTTAAGACCCAGATCAAAAATCCATGGGTCTTTAGTAGGGTGGTAAAGTCGATAAGGACATTGAAATTAATGAACAACTACACCCTGCGCTTCGCGGAAAGCCAGATGGACACAGAGTTTAAACGTAGCCAAGTTTATTATAGCTGGGTAAATTTAAGGCACTTTTTACCTGACTTAAAAAAACTATCTTCACTGATTAACGAACATAAAATCAAGACTACCTTTTACCTTGGCAAGCATGACAAGGTGATTACTCTTACCGCTATTAAACCGCTATTAGATTTGATTCCCTTGGCGGAGTTAAAAGTACTCGAAAGTGGGCATACTCAATTAGTTGGGGCTGTAGCGAAAGAGTTTGACAATAACCCAATTGACTAATCTGACATGAAAAACATTCTAATTATCGCCTTGGCAATGACTGCTCTCATCAGCTGCAACCCATCAAGCCCGTTGAGCAAGGAAGCCAAAAGCCTTGAGCATTACCAGTCACCCGCAATGAGTGACCTCGGTCTCCCCTTTTCTGATGCGGTGATTGTGGATGATATTATCTACCTCTCTGGTCAAGTGGGTAATATGCCTGGCACCTTGGAGCTTGCGCCTGGAGGCTTGGCCGCTGAAGCAAAACAAGCCATAGAGAATATGAAGACGCTACTCGAAGCCAATGGGTCCTCTTTGGAGGATGTGATTAAGGTCACTGTCATGATGGCTGACATTTCGGAATGGGCTGAGTTTAACCAAGAATATACCAAGTTTTTTAATGGTGAGAAGAAACCTGCAAGAAGTGCTTTCGGTACGAATGGGCTTGCTTTAGACGCAAGATTAGAAATTGAATGCATCGCACTCAGAACTCGGTAGGGCGATAAACCATTATTCCTTGAATAACTTATCCTCATACGATTCGTTATTCTTCGTAATTTAAAAAACATGAAAGTTAGATTTCGTTGGTTAGCATTCTCAATCCTCTTTTTAACACTCGCGCAGGCAACTAAGGCACAAAAGGCGACAGAAACCACTCAAACAGTATATCAGTTATTAGACGAATACTCGCCAGAAAGTGCCGCACTTATCAGACTCCTTTATCAACTCCCTTCTAGTTTTGAATACCCAACTGTCAATATAAATCTGTCCAAAGAACAACCCATTGATGTTTGGATTCCTGACAAATCAGAAAAAGGGATTATCGCTTCTTTGAATACGGTTGTACACGAATCCATGCATGGACTCACGAGTCGACTTCCTTATGAATTAATTAAAAAGGACGATGGTTTAGCGTATCAGATGAACGAAGACTACTCAGCTTTCTATGTAAATGAAGAGGCTGTATTTCTCGTGAAACACAGCCCTGTTTTTAATAGCAATAAAATAAGTGGGCAAATACCAAAAGCGATCAGGACCTTTCGGTTTAAGCCTTATATAGCTCCCAAAAGCTCAAGTCTCGGGAGTCAGGTCAATGGGATTTATGGGCTTATGGATGAGTGGAATGCTTATTATTTTGGCACAAAGGCTTCTTATGATCTCTACAATTATTTCAAACCTAAATCAGATACTAATTATGAAGCCTTTTTAGCTCATGTTAGTGATTTAGCGGGCACCTACTTCGCCTTTTATGAATTCAAATACTTTATTCTGAAGTACTTAGAATATGCCAAAGCAAGTCAAAAACCTGTTTATGATGGCATTATGGCCAATAGCGAATTAAGAAAGGCTTATAATTCCATACATGATCGCTACTCTGCATTACTTTTGAAGATCGAGGCAAGATTAGATCAAATTGCTGTTGTGCCCACTACAAATACCAGAGACTCTGTTTACAGGAAAGATGGCTATTACTTTATCAATGAAACTGGCGTTGGCCTATTTTTAGAAGAGGTTAATTTATTGAAAGGAGCACTTGACAAACCTGAGCTCAAAAAAATAGAAGCTGATTTCCGCTTTAAATAAGGCTTATCGTTTTTTGATAACAAATAAAGTCAGCAATAAGGCCAGCACTGAGAGCATCACTAAAAACAAAAATCCATTTTTCAAACCATAACGATCTGCAACAAAGCCAATGATCACTGGCCCCGTCAGCAAACCAATGTAACCCGAAGAGGCTACTGAGGCAATTCCTACAGAAGGCTTAACCTCCGCCTGTTTTGACGCACTGCTAAAAAGTATAGGGACGATGATAGAAAAGCCCAAGCCCGCCAAACTCAATCCACCAATTACGATCCAGTACTGATCAACTTGAACGATGAGCAATCCTAAAATACCTAATGCAAAACCGATAAGCATTAATAGTCGATTGCCATATTTTTGGATTAAGTTATCACCTAAAAAGCGACCTAAAGCCATCAATCCGGCAAAACCTGCAAAGCCAAGTCCAGAAAATGCAGCGGGTGCACTTAAGTTATCTTTGAGATAAATACTACTCCAGTCCGCAATAGCACCCTCACTCATCATAATGCAGAATCCTATTAAGGCCAAGCCAATGATAGATTTAGGAGGTAATCTAAACACATGTGCCTCAGCATGTTCTTGATTGGAATTCAACAAATCTTTAGCGACCATAATCACCACCACAGAAAGTAAAACAGACCATATTACAATGTGGACCATTGGACTAGCACCAAAGCTTATGAAAATTACGGCTGTGGCAGCCCCTATCATACCACCTATGCTAAAAAAGCCATGGCATGTGGACATGATGATGTTTTTCTTCTGAATTTCGACCTCAGCGGCAGCGGCATTCATCGCCACATCAGTAAGTCCCATGGCTAAACCTACAATGAATAAACCAGCCATTAACTCGTAGTAACTGTGGGCTGCAAAAGGAAGAATAATGGCAAAGAGAAAGCTCAATATCCCCAACATTGTGGTCCGCCTCTCTCCTAGTTTTAAAATGATCTTACTGTAGAACGGCAATAAAACAGTAGCACCTAAGGGTAAAAAGAAAAGTGCAAAACCTAATTGGGCTTCATCTAACAAGAGCCGTTCTTTAATCTCTGGCAAGCGGGTCACCCAAGCGCCAAATATGATGGCCAGCGCCATAAAGACCATGCCTACGGCACGGCTTTCGCGATTATTAAGGAATGAATACAGTGATTTGAACACGCTTATAATTTAAGCAAATGAACAAAATCATTTATTAAGAATTTAGCGATCCTCCATCCATTTACGGAAGCCATAACAAATAACTACAGATTGATTTCTCACCATCCATTTCAACTGCTGTTATTCTGACCTCAGTACGTTGGCTGGATTTGAATTAATCACTTTCACAGAATGGTATGTCACTGTTAACGCTGTAATTCCTAACAGTAAAAGCATGGCCAGCATAAAGAGATCTGGCGTTATACTTTCGTGGTATGCAAAACTAGTCAACCAACTTTCCATTAGATAATAAGAAACGGGGATAGAGATAAAACTCGATACTAAAGTGATGATGAACGATTGTTTATTCAATGTAAAAGTGATGTCTCTGCTCCCAGCGCCTAATACTTTCCTTATTGACAACTCCTTCATTTGATTGTCCATTTGGATTCCCGTCAGTCCAAACAAACCAATGCTGGCAATGAGTACTCCAATACTGGCAGATACGTTCACTATCTTTTGCCACTTTTCACTGTCTTTGTACCGAGCATTTATGTAATCATCTAGAAAGCGCACTTCATTTAAAGGCTGTTCGGTCAATTGAGCGTAGGTTGCTTTGAGGACAGAAAGGCCCTCCTCAATCTGATTTGGCGCCAATTTTACAAAAAGTGTAGAAAGTCCATTCTTGTCTGATACAGAAAAAATAATATTACTTATCTCATTTTGAAGTGACTCGAAATGGAAATCTTTGACCACCCCTCCGATTCTCGAAGCCATAGAACGTGCCATGGCACTGTCCTGTTGAATTGCATTATAGTACGTTTCATTGACCAATGATTTTTCTTTCGACAGATTTTCCAAATCGACTTTGGGCAAACCCTCAACATCGATCACTTCGAGACCAATTGTTGAGAACAAATCTTTATCCATCTGCACCTTTTGTACCCTCTGCTGCACCCCATTGAGCACAAAAACACCAAAACTGCTCGATCCAACGAAAATACCGGTACTGCCAGAAGCACTCATCACGGCAGGGTGCTTCGCTAATTCTTGTTTGAACAAATCAGTTTTACCCCACACACCATCCACATAGACTACCTGCTCTTTATCGAAACCCAAATCCTTATTGTTGATGTAAGTGAACTGCTTCTTCATCATAAGACTCGTGGATATAAATATCATGCATAAGGTAAACTGAAAAACCACCATTCCCTTCAATAATCCAGGCTTAACTCTATGAGAACCTTTACCCTTCAATCCTCCGAGCACTTTAAATCTAGAGAGTATTTGCGCTGGATATCCGCCCGCCAAAAAGGTCAATAATAGACCGAAAATAAAGCCATAACCAAGTAAGGTGAAGCTTTCTGTCAATGATAAATCGAACTCTTTTGCCGCAAGCTCATTGAACATCGGCATAAGTGCTTGTGTAAGGGTAAAGCCAATAAGAATAGCGATAGTCGTGAGTACAAAAGATTCAGAATAGAATTGCCCCTTAAGCTGCCATAGGTCAGCACCTACCACTTTTCTGATTGCTATTTCAGCCCTGCGAGCGGCTGAAGAGGCGATACTGATGGATAGATAGTTGATGCAGGCAATGATTAAAATGAGCATTGCTATTGCTGCTAAAATCATGGAATAAACGGGAGAAGAACTTAATCCATAAGGAATCGAGGAGTCTAAAAATAGACCAGCAATAGGCTTTAGCTGATAAGTAACAACAGGATTTTCCTTCCCCAATTTGAGCATTTCTCTTTGACTTACCAGCGAAGCCTCACCCCTTTGCCCTACTTCAATTGCTCTTAATTTATCATTGACAATGGCATCGCTTTCAGCATTATTTAAAAGAACAAAAGCAGCTACCGCATTGTACTGCCAATTATCTTGATTGGTTTTAAAATAGGAAGTGAGTTCAATTCTTAAGAACAAATTGGTTTTGATAACAGACTTTTGAGAAGAGGATAAGACTCCCTTGATGACGTATATAGGGTTATCTTTACCTCCAAGGCTGATCTCTTCGCCTATTACATTTGTTTTACCGAAATGCTTGATCGCGAAATCCTCACTGACCACCGCAGAGCTCAAGTCATTCAGTGCCACTTCTGCGTTTCCAAAAAGAAATTCAAAACCTAAAACTTTAAAAAAGTCCTCATCTACATATTTTGTGTACTCTTCAAACTCGAGACCATCCTTAACGAGGTTGACGTAGTTGGTTTCCATTCTTACCAACTTTTCAATTTCTGGAATCGTTGTTTCCGCCTGTTTTAGAAAAGGCAAATTATGAATTGGTGACTTTTTAATTCCATCAACGGCCTTTAAAGAAAAAAAATCAGCCTCAATATCGGTTACATCCTTGCTGTAATTCACTTGATTAATCAGGAATAATCGATCTGAATTCTTGTGGAAGCGATCATAACTAAACTCATCAGAGATATAGAGATAGGCAAAGAAGCAAATCATCAATGCCAACGATAAACCAAAAAGGTTAATCAGGGTGTACACCTTATTTCTTATAAAAAGTCGTAGCGCTGTTTTAAGATGGTTTTTAAACATTATTTCGGTTTTAAAATTAAATTAAGTTTTCATAAATGAAAACTTAATTACTGTTGAAGATCAAAGGGTGACCCTACTCGCAGTGGTAGATCGTTTTCACACCCCGCCAATCACCCACTTTTGTGCCACAAAATCAAGCTACTGAAAATCAATTACTTACATTATTTATTTTTTATTTTGACTTCAAGTCGTTTGAATATGAAACATCAAACCGTCTCCTATTGACACACAAATAGAAAATTATCTACGGGACAAGGAATTGAGCCGTCAATCTAAAATAAAGTAGGAGCAATAATAAAAAAAACGGCCTTGGTTTTAATGCCTTGGCCGCTCTTTTCAATAATAAGTAAAATAAATCAACTTATTCTTTCCATCCGCCCCCCAAGGCTTTGTATACATTTACCATGGCATGCATTTGCATCATTTTAGTTTCTATCAATTCAAAGCGCGATTCCAAAGCATCTCTTTGGGTCATCAACACTTCCATATAATCCGCTCGAGTAGACCTAAAAAGAGTGTTGGCGATTACAATAGATTCATTCAATGCCTCTACCTGCTGACTTTTTAGCGCAAAGCTCTGCGCTAGGTTACCCATATTTGATAGCTGATTGGCGACCTCTAGGTAGGCACTTAAAATGGTGCGCTCATAATTGTAAATGGCCTGAATTTGTTTTGCGTTGGCATTTTGATATTCGGCCTTGATCGCGTTTCTATTGATCAAGGGAGAAGCTAAGTCTCCGGCCAACGAAAAGAGTAAAGATTCTGGTGCCGAAAAAAGAAACTTTGCATTGAAGGCTTGCAAACCAACCCCAGAGGAAATACCCAATGAAGGATAAAAATTAGCCCTCGCCACTTCTATATCAAGATTTGCCGCAGTCAGTTCCATTTCTGCTTGCCTAATATCAGGTCGGTTCGCCAGCAGTTGAGCTGGAATTCCGCTTTGAATCTTTGCAAGCTGTAAATCCTTGAATGATTGTGAACTCCTTGGTATTTCGCGTGGGTATCTACCGAGCAAAAGGTGAATCCGATTCTCAGTTTCTACAATCCTCTGAAGAATATCAAACTGCAAACTTCTGGTTTTAAGCACTTCTGCTTCAAACTTCTTTACCGCCAATTCAGTGGTTCTAGCTGCTTGTTTTTGAAGTTTCACAACCGCCAAAGCGTTGCTTTGGATTTCTATGTTCTGCCTTACAATATCCAGTTGAGTATCCAATGCTAAAAGCTCATAATAGGAGTTGGCAATTTCAGAAATGAGGTTTGTCACCATAAAATTCTTTCCCTCTACTGTGGAGAGGTACCTTGTTAAAGCTGCTTTTTTTGAATTGCGCAACTTGCGCCAAATATCTACCTCCCATGTGGCGTAGGCACCCAGCATAAAATCACCCAAAGGCTCAGGGAACGCACTACCCGGTTTGATTTCATTATTGGCTTCAAGAGCACCATTTCGTGTATATCTACCTACTTTATCGAGTCCTGTTCCCGCTCTTAAACCTACAAAAGGCAGGTACTCTCCTTTTCTAGCACTCACTTCATTTCTAGCAATATCAATTTCTTGAAGTGTAATATTCAGCTCCTGATTATTGACAAGTGCGGAATCGATAAGCGCGTTCAAGTTCGGGTCGTCAAAATACTGTTGCCAAATGATTTGGGCAGTATTTGTGGTGTCCTTCGATTGATTATAACTGTCAGGCACATCTGTTCTGGCAGTTTTTTGAGCAAGTTCAGGAACGGCACAGGCATTAACTAATAATGCCATTATGGCGATTCCAATACATTTATTTATAGTACTACTGAGCATGTTGAGATCTTTCTTCGGTTAATGGTCTGTCTTCCTCATTTTTGATCAATTGACGACCTTCAGCTAATTTGGCAAATACGTAATAGAGACCAGGGATAATGATTACTCCGAAAATAGTACCGAATAACATCCCTCCTAAGGCGGACGCTCCAATGGTACGGTTACCAATAGCACCCGCTCCTGTGGCCATTACCAAAGGAATCAATCCGGCTATGAAAGCAAATGAAGTCATTAGAATAGGTCGGAAACGAGTTTTGGCACCATCTATGGCCGCCTCAAGAATGGTTGAGCCGTGCCTATGTTTCTGCACGGCAAACTCGACTATCAATACGGCATTTTTTCCAAGAAGTCCGACAAGCATTATAATTCCGATTTGCGCATAGATATCATTGTCTAAGCCCATTAGTTTGAGCAATAGAAATGAGCCAAATACTCCAACAGGAATAGAAAGGATGACTGCGAAAGGTATTAAAAAGCTTTCGTACTGTGCGGCCAATACAAAATACATAAAGGCCAATACAATAATGAAAACATAGATAGACTCATTACCACTTTGTGCTTCATCATACGAAAGACCTTCCCAAGCAATATCATATCCCTTTGGCAAGCTTGAACTAGAAACTTCTCTAATGGCTTGAATGGCATCTGCGGTAGTGTACCCTTTAGAAGGAAGCCCACGAATTGAAGCCGAATTGTACATATTATATCGAGTAATCTCATTAGGACCTTGTTTCTTCTCTATTTTCATAAAAGCAGAATAAGGCACCATTTCGTCATGATCGTTCTTAACAAAGAGCTTCAATACATCTGATGGAAGTCTTCTGAATTGAGGATCGGATTGAACGTAGACTTTGAAAAACCTACCAAACCTGATAAATCCTTGCTCATAGGTACTACCAATCAAAATATTAAGATTTTCCATTGCCTTGCCAATCGAAACACCCTTTTGCATGGCCAATTCATTATCGATCACTAGCTCGTACTGCGGATAATTGGCTGCGAAGAAGGTAAACAAACCTGATAGTTCTTTTCGCTTGCTCAAATTCTCAATGAACGCCTTGTTGATTTTATCAAATTCCAGGTAATCGATAGTGGTTGTTTTATCTAACAAGCGCAAAGAAAAGCCACCAGATGATCCAAAACCTGGTATGGCCGGAGGCTCAAAAAACTCTACAACAGCGCCTAGCCCTTTAGACTTCTCCTCTAGCTCTTCCATGATTTCCTTTACAGATTGATCCCTATCCGACCAGTTTTTGAGGTTGATTAGGCAAGTACCAGCGTTGGACCCACGGCCTTCTGTCATGATCTCGTAACCAGCCAAAGAAGAAACGGATTCTACCCCTGGTATTTCTTCACATATCTTCTGCAGCTCTTGAGATACCTGATTAGTTCTTTCCAAAGTAGCTCCTGGAGGTGTTTGAATGATGGCGTAAATAGTCCCTTGGTCCTCACCAGGAATAAAGCCTGAAGGAAGCACTTTACTTTCAACATAAATACCAACACAAAATGCAATCAAAACACCAAAAGTGACCAGCCTTCTGCTTACTATTCTTCTTAATAAACTGGCATATCTACCTGTGAGTCTTTCAAGCATCCCGTTAAAGCCTTCTAAAAATCTACTCAACAGGTTTTTCTTCTTAGGCTTTCCGTGGTTGTTTTTCAACACAATAGCGCACAAAACTGGTGTAAGCGTAAGCGCAACCACCCCAGAAAGCACAATAGAGGAAGCCATTGTGATTGCAAACTGTCTATAAAAGATCCCTACTGGGCCCGTCATAAAAGCTAAAGGCACAAACACAGCTGTCATTACTGCTGTAATGGCGATGATTGCGCCACTTATTTCGTGCAGAACCTCCTGCGTTGCCTTATAAGGCGAAAGATTCTTCTCTTCCATTTTTGCATGTACAGCCTCTACCACAACAATCGCATCGTCTACAACAATGCCGATGGCCAATACAAGCGCAAAGAGGGTAACTAGGTTAATAGAGAGCCCAAAAAACTGCATAACGAAAAATGATCCAATCAAAGATACAGGCACGGCTAGCGTTGGAATCAAGGTAGATCGCCAATCGCCTAAGAAAAGAAATACAACAATAGCCACTAAAATAAAGGCCTCACCCAAGGTATGCAGTACATTTTCTATTGATGCATCTAAGAATTGTGAAACGTCATAACTTATCTTGTAGTCCATTCCTGGAGGAAATAGGGCTTCCATTTCTTTCAATTTGGTTTTTACCTCCGCAATAACATCACTGGCATTACTGCCATAATTCTGTTTCAACACTATGGCCGCAGATGGATGCCCATCTAAGTTGGAATAGATATCGAAAAATTCACTCCCCAATTCTACCTTGGCGATGTCTCTCATGTGGATACTCTCGCCTTCTGCATTGGCCCTGATGATGATTCCCTCATACTCTTCAGGCTTATTAAACCTTCCTTTATAGGTAAGGACATATTCTAAAGATTGGGCAGCAATACCTGAACTTTGACCTAATCTACCTGGCCGGCCGATAATGCTTTGCTCTTCGAGCGCCTCCATTACTTCTTCAATAGAAATATTATAAGCCCTCATGCGGTCAGGGTTGAGCCAAACACGCATAGCATAGGTTCTACTCCCCAAAATTTGGCTTCTAGCCACCCCTTTGATCCTATTGATTTCGGGGATCATATTCACATTGGCATAGTTGTAAAGGAATTTTTCGTCCATACTGTCATCCTTTGCATAAAGGTTGACATACATCAACATACTTGGCTGAATTGGCGTAATAATTACCCCTTCCCTTTGCACCAATTCAGGCAACAAGGGCATCACTTGATCCACTCTGGTTTTGACGCGAATTACCGCTTGGTTTGGGTCTGTACCAGGCTCAAAAACAATGTTAATGGTAGCCTCTCCTGCGCTTGTGGCATCGCTGGCCATGTAGCGCATTCCTTGCACCCCGTTTATAGCGTTTTCTAAAGTGATCAAGGTGGAATTCACCAAAACCTCTGCGCTAGAACCCGGGTAAGCAATAAAAATACTTACCGTTGTCGGTGCGATTTGAGGAAACTGTGAAATTGGCAACTGCTTGATGGCCAAAGCACCTAAGAAAATGATTACGACCGAAATGACAATAGCAAATACTGGTCTGTGTATAATTTTACTAAACATGATTCTATAGTTTTGGTCTGGTAATTACTCCGCGTACAAGTTCAAATTGGAAATGGCGGTAAGAGGGGCTACAAAATTGTAGCTTATCTTATCCTTTTCCCTTACTAAGCGCAAACCATCAAGAAGAACCTTGTCATTTTCTTCTAAACCATGTGAAACCACGAAGACATGAGGCATTTCTGCCGCAATGGTTATTTCTCTAGACCTTACCATATCATTCTCATCGATCACATAGACAAAACGCTTATCAAGAATCTCGAAAGTCACTTTCTGAGGAATCAGGAGTGCGTTTTTAAAAGGTACGTTGATGAGTATATTACCCGTTCCGCCATGACGTAAAAGACCTTCGGGATTTGGGAAAGTAGCCCTGAAAGCAATGTTTCCGGTTTCGTTATTAAAATCGGCCTCGATTGTCTCAATCAAGCCTTCATAAGCGAAAATCTTATTATTGGCCATCAAGAGATTCACCTTGACGAGGCTATCTTTGTCGATCACCCTTTCATATTCCAAATACTCAGCCTCAGGCACATTGAAATACACCCACATTTCGCTGTTGTCAGAAAAACTAGTAAGAAGTTCACCTTCCTCTATCAAACTCCCCGGACGCACGAGAAAACGATCGATTATACCATCAAACGGTGCTCTGATCTCCGTGAAATCTAAATGCACTTGAGCCAAAGCCATCTCAGCTTTGGCTTTCTGGAGCTTGGCATCAGCCATGGCCAGTTCATTAGGAGCGACCACATTACTATCTGTCAGCTTTTTAGTGTTTTGGTATTCAATTTCCGCGAAATTCACTTCTGCCTGTGCCTTTCGTAATTCGGCTTCATAAACGCTTGGCATAATTTTAAAAAGAGGTTGGCCTTTCTTTACAAATTGACCTTCATCTACAAAGATTTTCTGAAGGTATCCTCTTTCTAAAGCCCTTAGCTCAATATGCCTGATGGATCTAATTTGGCTAACGTAATCCTTAATGGTTGAGGTGTCCATTCTTACTGGACTTGTTACTGAAAACTTGGCTTCAACCAATTCTTCTTTTTCTTTATGTTCTGACTCACAGCCAGCGCAAAATACTATTGCACAAAGGCTTATGAGTATTGAAAATTTATTCATTACTGTTGCTATTAAAATAATTATTAATGTATTCGTAGGTTTTTTGGGGGCGTTAAAGACACAGTCTCAGCGAAAAAATCGGGACAAAACCCAATAATTAGCCAGCACTATGAAATAACATTAAGAAAGCACGGGGTCAGAAAAATCCCCTGAATGGTACTATAACCTGAATACTTGAAAGACGAGATGTCTTCTTTTCGAAGTAATATCTGAGAAGCGTGTAGAAGCTTCTAAACGCTTTTTGAGTGTAATGAAAAAATAGATGAGCGATAAGGCACAAATAAGTTTGGCTAGAATGGCTGTAGAGCCTACCATTCGTTTTGGAGGCACTATTTCATATTCTTCTATCTCAATCTCAGTAATTTTAATTTCCAAAAACTTTAAAAAACCAGCTTCAGCTGGTTCTCCAATAGCAAAATCACTGTTAGCAATATGATTAACCTTAGTCTCACAACCGTTAAGATTATGCTGACCTTGTATTTGAGGGACTGCATGTACGAAATTAAACCCGTTAAAAACGAGAATAAGGAGAGGTAAGAAAACGCCAAAGACGAGTTGCTTCATATTTGATGTAAATGTAATTTAAGTTATGAATCCACCAAATAATCTGGCACCAATAATTAAGAGGCTATAAAAAATTAATCGACTATAGATTTTCAGAAACAGCCCACCGATAAATAATTGATTAAAACTAATCTTGTTCCTAACCGCTTAAATAGTTGGACTGGTTTTATGGTGCAAAGCAGGGTCTCCTAAATAACCTAACATCTCTTTGGAACGCTCATAATTCACCAGTTTACCGAAAGCCAGTAAGTAATAGAATCTAGCCCCCTGGGTTGCCTTAGTTTCATGGCTATCTTTAGTAGATCACCTTTTCGTGCGCCTGTTTTAGCATAGCGCTTGCTTACCCATAATCCTCCACCAGTAGCCTGATCATAGAAATCATATTCAGGATCTTGCATTACCTCTGCCATTTTATCGAGGCCGATGCGGTCGGTCATTTGTGTTGCTGCAACATTATGGCTATTCGCAATCATTAATCGCATATCTGCCTTAATCTATTCTTTTTCATTCAACTCCCTTTTTCAATCGCATCAGTGGCAGCCAGTAAAACGGCTATTTTAGGCAAGCTCGCAGGGTACATCATGTTGTTGCCGTTGATCGAAGCAAATTTTACATTAGAAGGGTCTCTTAAATCAACAAATCCAATGCTCAATTTCATATTCTTTGCCAGCATTGCCCATTTCTTGTTTTTAGCAACAATGGCAGACAAATCATTTTGTAAGTTATCGTCAACTAAAGTCCTTAAAGGGAAAACTTCAGCATCGCTTGCTCTCATGGGTAGCCCTAGAGGTTGTTCGTCACTTTTTTCTTCGGTTAACTTAGCAAACATAAGTAAACTTAAATCATACTTATTTTCAAGCATAATAAGGGCAATCGCCACCACACCAATGATTCCGTACTTTACAAAGCCATTGCCAGAAACTTGGGCAGGTCGAAATAAAAAAGGAAAGTTAATATTGAACGCTTTCATAAGGTGAATTGAAATTGAACCTTGAAAAATAATAACAAAAAAGACGATTCAAATTTGTTGAAATCAATGATTGATTTTAATGGTCTAGATGTTTTCTCACAAACTTTAATACGTTGAAAAATCCATAGGTCACTTACTCAATTCAATTATTACAATACATTCGCCAAATTAAAAAATCACGCTTAGCCTAACGGAGTGGCAGTGCATCAATTTGGTATCAACAGGCGATTAGCGCAAGCATTTTAGCGATGTTTTGACACCAAAAACATACATTTATGCGCCACAAAACACCTAAAAATAGTTCCTTCAAAAGGACGGAATTGCTGACTGTAGAAAAGCATTAACAACAAGATATCTCCTTGTTTATAAAAAGTTGAAATCAGATCAAAAGAAATCTCTATTTTAGTTATTCAACTTTAAACCATTGTATGAAAACCACCCTCCTATCATTGGCCTTTCTGATCACCTTCTCTGTTGAGGCGCAGAAAAAATATAACCCCAAGCAGATCGACAAATTAAAAACAGAAGTGGCTCAAATAGTTGAGTCCAACGAGAAGCAAACTCAAGTGATGATTGATAAGATCTTTAGTTTCGCTGAGCTCGGTTTTCAAGAATTTGAATCCTCTAAATACCTCACAGGTATTTTACGCCAAAATGGTTTCGATATTGTTGAAGGCGTCTCGGGGATACCCACTGCATGGTTCGCCACATGGAAGCAGGGAGACGGTCCTACAATTGCATTAGGCAGTGACGTGGACGATATTCCTAAAGCATCCCAATACCCTGGTGTAGCCTACCATAAACCTATGGTCGAAGGTGCTCCTGGTCATGGTGAAGGCCATAATGCTGGCATTCCTTTGAATATAACTGCTGCATTAGCCGTAAAGCAAATCATGGAGCGCGAAGGTATTCAAGGTACTTTGGTACTTTGGCCAGGCATTGCAGAAGAACTAGTCGCAGCTAAAGCTTGGTACACTCGCGATGGCCTTTTTGATGATATTGACATTTCAATCTTTACCCATGTTTCTAGTAACCTTAATGTATCATGGGGGCAAGCCTCTGGAACTGGCTTAATTTCCGTTGAATATACTTTTGATGGTGAAGCCGCTCATGCTGCAGGTTCGCCTTGGAGAGGAAGAAGCTCACTAGATGCTGTGGAGCTGATGAGTGTAGGCTGGAATTACAAAAGAGAGCACCTCACTACTTTAAAACGTTCTCATTCCGTAATCACCGATGGAGGTGATCAACCCAATGTTGTGCCTTCAAAAGCTTCTATTTGGTACTATTTCCGTGATGTAACTTATGAAGGCATTATGGACATGTACAATGACGCCAATAACATTGCCGCTGGTGCAGCATTAATGACAGACACCAAAATGACTTCTAAAATATTAGGCACGGCTTGGCCTCGCCACTTCAACAAAGTAATTGCAGAGACTATGTTTGAAAATATTGAGCGAATAGGCTTACCAGAATGGAGCTCAGCAGACCAAGAATTGGCCAAAGCGGTCCAAACAGAGGTAGGTTCAAAACCAGTGGGATTGAGTTCCGAGCTTGCCAGTTTAGGTTTACCCGTTACGCAACCTAGAAGCGGTGGTTCTGACGATATAGGGGATGTTTCGTGGAAAGTGCCTACCGTTACTTTGCGATTTCCTTCTAATATACCTGGCCTCCAAGGTCATCATTGGAGCAATGCCATTGCTATGGCCACACCAATTGCGCATAAAGGAGCGACCGCTGGCGCTAAAGTGGAAGCAATGACGATTTTGGATTTCTTATTAAAACCAGAGTTGGTCACTCAGGCATGGGATTATTTCAACAACGTGCAGAGTAAAGAAACAAAGTACCAGCCAATGATTACGGCAGACGATGCTCCTCCTATTTATTTGAATAAAAAAATCATGGATGAATTTCGTCCTCAGTTGGAGAAATTTTACTACGATGAAACCAAATTCAGCAGTTATTTAGAGCAGTTGGGAGTCACTTATCCAACAGTGAAGAAGGGGAATTGAAAAATTGATTATTGCTAGCGAAAAAGCCCTGAATTGAGATTTCAATTCAGGGCTTTTTTTGTAATTATGTGCTCTGTGTTCACTTAATTTCTATACGCTAAAACCGAAGTTAATTGTTCTTTAGATAGGCTTAAGATCTAATCTAATAACAGCCCCTTGATTTATCGCAGGGTAATATGATGTTGATGAATTGGCTTTAGCTAAAACAATACCCACCATAATTTTGGCTAAAGCCTTGATTCTTTTCCTACCCATCTTGGGCTAAAGCCCAAGTCAATTATGCTTTAGAAATTAATGAGCACCTATTTCTCACCCCCCCCTCACAAACCACTCATCCCATAGCAAATTAGGTACCCAACAAAGAGTACTAAAGCCGAAATCAAATACTCTTTAGGTAGGCTCAAGGTCTAATCTAATTAACAGCCCCGTGATTTATCACGGGGCAATATGATATTGATAAATTGGCTTTAGCCAAAACAATATTCAACGCAATTTTGGCTAAAGCCCAAGTCTATTATGCTTTAGAAATTAATGGAAACCTGACTATCAACCCCTCCTCACATACCATTCTGCCCATAGCACATTAGGTACCCAGCAAAGCCAAGCGATAATTACATAAGCTGAGATAAACTCCATCCCAAAACCATATTGGAACATTGGCAGCCAAATTCTAAGGGTAACCGCTGCAAAAGTGAGTGCATAACTTCTGATCATCCACCTTTTGTGTGCATCAATCTCTAATTTCCTGATTGAAAAATAAGCCCTGCTAGATGTATAGAGCCAAGAAATTGCTAACCCAATAAACCCAAGCTTGGCGACCCAGCCTCCTTCGGCATAAAAGCCAATGTATAAACCAGCGCAACCACTGAGTAAAATGGCTACCAAGTACAGCTTGCCTATTAAGCGATGAAAATTGAGATTTTTGTTTCTGAAGCGCTTAATGAATTGCGGCCAACCGATGATCAGGGCAAATCCACCAATATAAATATGAACTTTGAACAGCGTAGACCATACTAAACTTTCCTTTATGGCCGCTGACTTTTGAGCAAGCAAACCATTGTCGGCTAATGTATCAGACAACAAATAGCCAAAAGGATACAAGCCTATCACAATGGCAAAAAAAGCCAACAGAACCCATCCGATCTTCTTCATATCCTAATAGTTGTCGCTTGTCTTATAAGCCGTGATAACAGCCTTTTCTCCCTCAACACCACCGATTGAATTACCGTGTTCCATGCCCACAACTCCATTAAATCCTTTAGAATGAATATGACCAAAGACATTTTTATAGTTGATTTCTCCCGTAGTAGGCTCCTTCCTTCCTGGGTTATCCCCCACTTGGAAATACGCAATCTCGTCCCAACACAAATCGATATTAGGAATCAAATTACCTTCTTGAATCTGTTGGTGATAGATATCGAAAAGGATTTTACAGGACGGACTATCCACGGCCTTGCAAATTTCATAGGCTTGAGAAGATTTGGTTAAGAATAGACCAGGGTGGTCCCTGAAATTCAATGGTTCCAATACCATAACAATCCCATGAGGCTCAAGAATTGCAGCCGCTTGTTTTAGCGATTCTACCACATTGGCTGTTTGGTAACCCATGTCTTTTCTTAAATCAATATGGCCAGGTACAACCGTCATCCATTGGGCATTCACCCTTTTAGCCACTTCCACTGAAGACTTGATTTCTTTCAAAAATTGATCTCTCCAATCCTGTGTACCACTTGCCAAATTCGGCTCAGTCCAAAAAATAGTGTGTGCCACAAAAACGCCCATCGTCATGTTGTGCTTTTGCATTCGGGTAGCGAACTGGTTTTGAAAACCTACTGTACGGTTGCGCATTTCATTGTCTTCGATCGCACGAAAGCCTGAATCGTTCATAAAGTCCAATTCATGCATTTCACCAATGGAAGCAGAGTTCTTGAACATTCCAAAATGAGGAGCATAATTCAGTTGGAA
>JBLIES010000048.1:0-19527 GCA_047633135.1 Roseivirga sp. | reverse complement strand
AAAAAGACGAAGTACTGGGCAAAGACCTGGTAGAAACCTATATCACCGAAGATTATCGTGATGCGGTAAAACTGGTGTTGGACAATGCTTTAAAAGGCAAGGAAACGGCCAACTACGAATTTCCGCTCTTTACTAAGGATGACCGCAGAGTGATGGTGCTGCTCAACTCCTCCTCCCGTAGAGATGCTGAGGGTCACATAGTAGGTGTACTCGGTGTAGGGCAGGATATTTCCCAAATGGATAACTACAAAACCAATCTGGAGGACACTGTGAAAAAAAGGACATTTGAATTAGAAAATTCACTGGAAAGAGAAAAGGAATTAGGGAAAATTAAGACCAGTTTTGTTGCGATGGCTTCTCACGAATTTAGAACGCCCCTTGCTGCCATACAAGCCGCAACCGATGTTATTTTAAGGTATAAAGATAGACTAAGCCAAGAAGATATTGACAAAAGATTGTTTAAAATCAAGAGAGAAGTTAGCGACATGACCATCATGCTCGAAGATATTTTGATTTTGGGAAAATCTGAGGTCCAAAAACTGGAGTTCAAAGCTACTGAGCTTGATTTGGTTGTTTTAGTAAAAAACATTGTTTCGGACTACCAACTTACCCAAGAAAAGGAAAGAGAAGTTATACATAAAATTTCAATGGATAAAATAATGCTGAATGCCGATCCAAAATGGATCAAACACATTATTATCAATCTATTATCGAATGCCTTAAAATATTCTGAAGCGCCTGCCAGCATTATAATTGAAATCCGACAAGAAGAAAACGAAGTTATTCTTTCGGTCACAGATCAGGGCATTGGGATTTCTGAAAAAGATCAAGAATCACTTTTTGAACCTTTCCATCGGGGCAAAAATGTTGGTAATGTTCAAGGAACAGGGCTTGGGTTATCTGTCTTACAAAAAGCGATTGATTTACATAAAGGCAAAATAAAAGTAGAGAGCAAACTAAATAATGGATCAACATTTATCATTTCTCTTCCGTATGAAGGAACGATTTAACTGCAAAAATAATTTTAACGGTATATAAATAACAAAATAATGAAAACTTCAAAAGTTTTAGTCATTGATGACACTCAATCTATCAGAGAAGAAATTAAGGATATCTTGGGTTTTGAAGGAATGGAAGTAATAATCGCTGAAAATGGACAGGCAGGAATTGATCGTGCGAAAAAATACCGTCCTGACTTAATTTTATGTGATATTATGATGCCTATTAAAGATGGTTTTCAGGTGTTTTATGAACTTCAACATGATATTTTTTTGAAAGATACCCCATTTATATTTCTCTCAGCCAAAGCTACAACTGAAGATGTAAGAGAAGGAATGATACTGGGTGCTGATGATTACATTACGAAACCATTTAACATTGATTTATTAATTAACTCCATAAAAAGCAGGCTGGAAAAAGCAGCAAAAAAAAAGTGCTCAGAAAAAGAAAAAAGGGAAATTTTACACTACAATATTTCACGTGTCTTGCCTCATGAACTAAGAACTCCCTTAATTGGAATTATTGGACTATCATCCCTTATGAAAGATGATCCTGAATTAAGTCGTGAAGAAATATTAGAGTTTTCGGAAGGAATTTATGAGTCTGGCCATAGTCTTCTTGATACTATTCAAAAATTTTTATACCACACAGAAATAGAATTACTCTTAAATGATGAATCAAAAAAGGCTCTTCTGAAGAGCGAAATCATTGAGTTAGGAATCCTAATTTTATCTAACCAGTGTGAACAAGTTGCTACAAAACACAATCGGCTTTCGGACATGACAATAAACCCAAGTCTTTTTAATGCTAAAATTTCATTAAACCATTTTGAAATTATTATTTCCAACATTGTGGATAATGCATTTAAGTTTTCAAAAAAAGGAGATCCTGTGCTTATTGAAGTCGTTACAGATGAAACATTTGTTCACATTTCGGTATGTGATATAGGCATTGGGATAGATGGGATGACGAAAAAGAACATTGAAGCATTTACTCAATTCAATCGCGATATAATGGAGCAACAAGGGCTGGGCTTAGGATTAATTACTGCAATTAAACTTATTGAGTTTTACAGTGGGGAAATTAGTTGTTCACCCAATAATGAAAAGGGGACCTGTGTTAAATTATCTTTTTTGTTGGCTGACTAAAAGCATATTGACTTCAATATCACAATAAGATCAGAACGTGTGGCAACACGCGCTCATAAATAATTGCCGTATGTTAGTAAATTCAGGAACTGTAGCACGCTTTAAGTTCATTACCGCTTGATAGCATAGTACTCCGTAATCGGCAACGATTCATAACGCCATCTGCTAGCCACGAATACAAAATGAACATATACTTTGATACATCTGGCTTAAATTATCTTGTAGACAAGCAACAGAACGAATTAATAGACAGATTGAAGCTATCAGGTATTAAATTCTTTATCTCATCTACCACAATAGGGGAGGTCTTATTAAACTCTAATGCTGACAGACGTGAGGTATTAATTTATTGGAGCCAGATTAACTGTGAAAACAAATTGCTTAAATCAATTTCTGAGATTCTAATTGACTACTACAATCTATATTGTCCCGAGAAGAACAGACAATTATATTAGAAGGATCTTTTTACAAAACTTGATATTGGTAAAAATTGAGCAAATATTAACAATGATAATTTAAAAACAGTCTCAGTATTCTTATTAGAATTAAATGTTTTCACCAAACAAAATCATCAATGAGCTAAAAAATTTAGAGTAATCATTGATTCAATTACTTTCAGTAACTATGAAAATAAAGAATCAGATTTATTTAAGTGAAAAAAATAGCAAACAAACTTAATTTTCCTTGGAATGAAAAGCATCAAAATTATTTTGTGATTGCTACTATCGTCACTTTTTTGTGTTTTGCACCAGAATTGAATTAGATAAATTAAAAAGCAGAATTTTTTGAGAAGAATTGAAAATTGAAGACCCTCTTGATAGATTAGATTTTCTAATTGAGAATAAACCTATCTTTTTTAAAAGAGGGTCTATGCCTGAAATGACTTTTATGATTCAAACCCAGCTGTCAATGACAAAACTGCTAAAAGCAGAGGGCTTTTACACGATTGATTTCATTTAGTTTGCGCTTATTTTTCTGATTTTTTTCTAACTATTGACAAACACGTTAGAGAATTCAGAAACAACATCAAACACGAAGCATTTGATAGAATATTGATTACTGATGAAACAGATTATAACTAAGCATTCGTGTAGTCTGCAAGACCAAACATGAATGCAGTGTTGAACGAACTGGTGCTGTGGTTAATGCGCTGTTGGAGGAGCGCGTTTTGAGGAGGGAAAAGCAGATTTCTTGATCTTGCCTGACTTGTGAATCAAAAATAGAGGGCATTATAGCGGTTTTTGAAGACGCTAAACGACCTTTTCAGACGATTTTTGCGCATTGGACCTACCTGAGCTGTCACGCCACTTGCCGATGTTTTTTGTTACCCTTGAAATAGTGCTCGCCAGTGTTTGGGCGGGCTTCTTTGGTCAAAACGGTCAATGGTCTCCAGCTTACCTTTTTGACATACCGGGCACAGGTTATGTTTTAATAGTGGTTTCGCAATGAGCGCTACTTTTTTGCTATCTGCGTATCCACTAGTACTTTTAGCCTCTTTTTGCTTTTATGACAAAGGTTATCCTGACAACAAAAAACGCTTAGAAAAAGCTGATTCCATTTATAGCATAACAGAAAAGCGATCACCAGATTATCGCGATGGTCACTATCAGAGGGCACTAGTGAAATTTCAACTTGGCGAATAGGTAAAAGCTTGTGATGCCATTGAAAAATCGAGAAGTCTAGGAGAAACTAATATTGAAGTTTATTTTCTTGAAAGGTTCAAGAGCAAGCTCCCCTAGGCTGAATATTTGAAAAGCAAAAAGTAAAGTAGCTCCTTAGAGATAGTTCATGAGGCCCCATTCGGAGTGTCACTGCGAGAAATAAGCGTTACGCTAGCAAAAGCTCATGACGAGGCAATCTCCCTAAGTAAACTATAGAATAGATAGGTTGCCAAGTTGCCTATACTATTAAGCAATTCTTGCTATTTTTAAGCTTAACCAAAAGATCAATGATTGAAACTCGACTTGAAAGAGGAAGGATTATAAGCTTTATAGATGCCATTTTTTCCATCGCAATGACTTTGCTTGTGCTTGAGGTGGCCATCCCCTCCTACGAAGCTGTTACTGCACAAGGTACATGGGGAGTGCTAGCTAACCTTATCCCGAATTTCATTGGCTTGATCGTGAGTTTTTTGGTCACTGGACTGTATTGGGGTGCTAATTTAAGAATAATGTCTGACGTGACCCATTTCGATAATAAACTCCTGTGGCTCAATATGTTCCTTTTACTCTTTGTGGTGCTTATGCCATTTGCCACTTCATTTTACGTAAGTGGATTTAACCTTTTAGGGCCTTTCGTTTTCTATAGTTTCAACCTTTCGGCCATAGGCCTCTTCAACTATCTCATTGTTCGTTATGTGGTGAAAATGAAATCTAACCCTACCAAGCTTGAAGCAATTACTGGAGCTTGGGAAAAGATGCGAGCCTTAAATTCCTGTGTGGTATGGGTAATGGCAGGATTAATAGCATTTCTACTTCCAACCATGGCGCGTTTTACATTCATTCTAATCTTTGTCTTTCAGGCATTTATCAATGCTCATTTCAAGAAAAAATACAATCAAGCAGAAAAGGAATAAGAGCTGTCGAAGCTGTCTATGAGGAAAAGGAGGAGTCGAAAAAAGGCTGCTTATTGGCTGTAAGAAGAATTATCCTGGCACAAGATCGTGATGTGAATGAAACTCAGAAATTACCGATGCAGCTCCACCTCACTTACCCCATAGCTGGAATAACCAGGGATGGTACATTTGGCAGCATGCAGCACGAGGTGATATGAATGGAGTAAAGGCCTATGTGGACGAAGACTTGATCATTAATGGTAATAACTCAACTGGCGATGGATCATGCGACTTTACTAGCATGCCATCGACCTTTCAACAGTACCAAATTCTGGGCAGGGAGAACAGCAGGGAACATGCCTTACACCCTTGATGATCTTCAATTATATCTATTCGAGATGTACGACTATTGCTTAGCTCAAGTAGTGCGATTGATCATAAACGGATGATAATGATGTGTCATCCGCTCGTGGGTTAGGGTATTGTTACGATTCTGAGATTTACGGTAGGAAAGTTTTCGTTCTTTGTGATTCCGATCAATAGGGCCATTGAGCAGTCAATGAGTAAAGAAGAGCGAAGAGTGGCTAAGCAGGTGAGTCACCAATTTACGCGCTAAAAAGCCTGAAATAATTACTCTTGAATCCGATGAGACTCCTGCGACTATAGTGCCTCCCTTCAGCGGCTGATCTTGGTGGAGATTGTGCCAGCCAAACCACTTTACCAATGGCGTTGCTTATAAATCAGGGCTTACACTTACTCCGCTAGGGTTTATGAAGGGTGCTTTTTTTGTTGGAGAACGATCAAATGATCAGGTTCGTCTTGAATTTCCTCATAACTCCTGCGTATCATTGACTAACTAGTTTTATCATTAAAGCGCAGGACTAAAGCCTATTTATAGGTTATCTCATAATCGCAACTTATCCCTTCTTTATAGACAAAAGTTACAGTTTTAGGTTTTGGGTCTGTCAAATTCTTTAACCAAAGGGGTAGCGTGAGGCCTGATTCATATGGTTTTACAACTATGGAGTCATAAACATAGATCGTTGTGTCTAGCATTAAGGCATCATGCTCGGTTTCAGGTATAGCACAGACACTCTTGTGCTCTTTTTGAGGGACATGTTTAAAATCAAGGTTATATACATTACCGACAAATGTTTTGGGCGTTTCAATTGGGTTCATTGTGTTATGCTTGCCAAATAAATAGGCATCGACCGTTATTCTTTGAGGAATGAAGGTGCCGCTGTCATTGAGGTGTTTTATCATGTTGCGGGTCAAAGGTACCTGGCACTCGACTTTAAGGGCCTGTGCCATGGTCTCTGAAATAATGATATCATAAGTCCCTACCCATGCGGTCGCAGAGGCTGTTGCATCAGCCACAATGTATTCCTGAACATAGCTTTCCAGCCCCATTTGAGCATAAAGGTCCCGTACACTTTCTGTGCTTCTTGGGTTAATGTCAAGCATAGTAAACCGCACCTCATCGCTAGAAAACTGACTGGTCAATGGAGTGAGTAGAGTGGCATATGGCCCACAACCAGCATAGAGTATTTTGACGGTTGAATGATTAGAGAGCTGCTCCTTAATTGCCTGATGAATACCTCTTAAGAAATACGTTGTTCTCATCAGGTCTTTCAGACAATGAGCCGCATGTTCCAACGCCACGGATAGACCATTTTCAGCTTTTATAAATTCTACAAAGGTTAAATCTCCAGCTTCAATGCCTGTTCTTTCAGAGAATTGATCGTATAGAGTATCTATACCTTGTTTGATCTTCAGATAATCATCTCCTGAAAAGAGAATGTTTTCAGTGGCTTGTTTCAATGGTTTAATTTTAGGGGGCTAAACGGCTTACCTATTGAATACAACTTAGGCATATACCTGAATCACTTTATAGTCTTGATGTCCTCTTTTACCAGTAATGATAGTATCCTGATGAGCTAACCAGCAGTGAAGTCGTACTAGCTTTTCATTGCCTCCAATGGCAGCACCAAAATAGAGCGTACTGGCCATTTTTCTGTTTCTGAGCATACTTTTAGCCGCAAGGGCTTGTGGGTAACAAACAGGTTTCCATGGAGCCATTTGCGCACTATGGTAAACGACATATCCGATCTTCATGGCAGTAACAGAGGGTGGCCTGTGAGTAATGGGAGGTGCTTGCTCGATTCGTTTACCAAAAAAACGCTTGTACCAGGTCAACGGAAGTATCTTCCCTATTACATGCCAATAGAGGAGAAAAAAAAGCGCTTCGAAATAAAGAAGCTTCCGCTTAATTGTCAGGGAGAAAAAATGCCTGAGACTTCTCTTTTTCATGCTAAAGGCAAGTTACAAAAGTGCGTGAGAACAGTAAAAAAAAATTTCTCTGAATTGAATGTGAGCTGCTCATAATTTCTTCTCACTTAATATTTGATGCTTAATATAGGTGCTGATCTTAGCTGGAAACTTACTGTCTAGGTCTTTAGCCTTCATGACAATAGCTTGGGAGCTTCTTTTTCCATCAAACGACATCAATAAATGTTTTTCTAAGGAATTGTCTGATATTGGCATCCCTCTGTCTTCTAACCATACTTGATATTTTTTTTCATTAAAGAAGAGCTTAGTAGGTGTAATCTTATCGTAAGCGAGTTCGGTAGCACGCTGTATTTCTTCCGTACTGTTGGTCAGAAAAGTGCCTAATATGTCGTTGACATTTTGTGGGCTTAGGGACTGTATCATGCGATAGCATTGTTTGTAGTAATCCTCTTCCCTGTCTATCCATTCAGACCATAAGCTTTCATAATTATTATCTATTGAGTTGTTCTCATTCTCAATCAAACTACTGGTGTCCTTAAGCAGGTGGATTCCTACTAGATCATCAAGATCAGGTCTTAACTGATGTGTAATATGTAAAGAGAGTTTATGGTCGAGGTTTTTAGAAAATGATTGCACTTTGTTAGAGAGTTGTTTCCCTTCTGCAGAACTTACACTATAGCAGAAAAAGCTGCCGCAAACGTCTGCTCTGTATTTGTGAATGGTACACATTCCTGTATCGAAAAAGGGGCATAAAAGTGAACGGCTGTGCTCCGTTGTTCGGTTCTTCCTTTTCTTGTCTGCGCGGTCTTCTTTTAGTGCTTTTTGGTAGGCGGTAGAAGGGGCTATGCCAAAAGGTGTTACTCCTTTTTTTTGAGCAATCTTATCTCTTATTATTGTTTGTGGTCCTTTAAGTGCTGCTGACTTGTCAGACAATATCGCACCAATCACATAGTTGGGCAGCGAAGGATGATAATCACAACATTTTGTATCAAGCCTTTCGGGGCTGGGGTTCTCACAGAGATGGCAATTAAGGCAATCGGCCCATTTTTCTTCGGGCACTTCTATTTCAAGGAGATCTGGTATGAGGCTATGGTATATTTGAGAAAAATTGCCTTTGATTTTCATGTCTTAGTATAATCAAATCTTATTGAAGTTACCTTAAAATCATAACCAGATTTAAACAATTGGTTCTGAATTCATCTTTCGAAGAAATTTCAGCCATTAATCAAGTCATTGATTACACCAGTTGATGTGTAAAAGAGCATCAATAGCCTAACTGTTGCTGACTTAATGATACGTGGCAGTTGGCGAGTATTTGATGGTTTTACTTAAAAGCCCAATGCATAAGCTGTTCATTTACCATGTGTGAGACTACAAAAACCGCAGGGTAACAGCCTACAAAAGCCCATAGAAACTCATTAATTCCGCTTGTGATTGAAATGCCTAAGTGAAAAGTAATACCAATACAGAAAAAGGTAAGTGCTAAGTCTGGGTGAATTAGACCAATGAGGAAAGAGAGTTCGAAGAGTACTACAGCGTAGGTAGAAAGAAGGAGCACCCTTTGGTACTTTAATAGAAGGGGTTTGATCCAAGTGCCGTTAAGGTATCGAGCTAAAAAGAGGGGTATTGCTTGTCCTTTTTTCCATTTAGGGTCTTTCAGTTTGTGATAGCCTGCGGCAAAGTAAGCCAGACCTACCTGAAGGCTGATGAAGACCAAACCAGCCTGAGAGATTGTTTCATCTTTTAGCAAAAGGTGAAAGGTAAGAGCTACCAGAACCGTTCGCTGTATGGGGGCCTCACTCCGGCCAATCAAGCTAAATCGTAAAAATCCTAATTGATCTAAAAGAATCATGAGCAGTGGCCAATAGAAGGGAATATTTTTATGAAAAATGAAAAATAGCAATAAGCCCCCAGCCATAATTTTCGCTAACATTAGCAACCAAATACCTGGAATATTATTGCCAAATGCCAGCCAAGTTGCTTTGCGAGAAGTTAGCATGCCTGGCAGTATATTCTCTTCGAGAATGGTCGGGTATTTTCTAAAAAATAGAAGTTCCGTCAAGCTACTTTGTAGGTAGCCAATTCCTTGGAAAAAGGCCATCAGAAAATAGGCTTCACTAATCGTCATACGATCGCTAATTCTTCTGATTCTACAACAAGAGTGGTCTGCTGTTGAGACGCGTAATATTCTATCTTAATTTTACGAGAGGTGATGTTGGAAGCTCTATCATGTGTTAGCACCATTCGGCATAGCGTGTTGAAGTTAGTATTGGCGCTAGTCAGTGAATTACCGTCAGCCAAGAATTTTTTCAGAGCCCCCTTTACTAAAAAACGTATGACGGTTTCATCTCGTACACCTAGCCCAAGGATGAAAGAAGTAGGCTGCCATTTCACCTTAAGTAATGTTATCCATTCTGAAGTACTTTTGTGGTCTACAAAGTCTTTGTACAATACATTAAAAGTGCCTTTAAAGTGCGCGTTCTCCTTATGAACGAACATACTCCAACTACTGGCCCAGCCCAGTACATGTAATATATGCTTTGATTGCCCAAGCCAAGTGGGCTGGAAGATGTAGACTGCGCACACCAAAAACCATACTGAAAATATAGCAATGACCAGAGGAATCATTGTTGAACGGGTTTTATGAAATTGTTCTCCATCAGAAAACTAAAAAATAGTTTGATGTCGCGACCAGACTCCTCTTCCATAATGGACTCAGAAGAAAATTCATGCGCTTTTTTCATGCGATTAATCAAAGAGAGCGTACTGCGTTTCAAATGGAGCCCGTGCTCTCGGGAAGGTGTTTGAAGAGATATGCGATCCTCTGATTCTTCAATGGATAATTGTTCGAGGTCTATAAATTCAAATAATTGATCGTCTGCAATCGATTCTGGGTTTTGAAAACTGTAGGTTGGTATAGCCGCCTGATGATCTGCAATACCGGGATACTCTTTCTTAAACTTCGTAAAGCCTGCTGAAAAGTCTAGTTGGCCTTTCATCATTTCAAAAAGAGCGGCCGCCTGCTTATTGAAATCCCCTTGCTTTCCGCTTTCTATAGGCAAGCGCCTGAATAACTCTAAGTTGCTTGGGTTGGCGGCAGTATCGATCAGGTCCTTTAAAGCGTCTTTCCAGTAGTAGCCAGTGAGGCCCAGCGTTATATGCCATGAGGCCTCGTTAGTACTTTCTGCTGCATGAATCAGGCCTTGAGGCACATACAGTAACGACCCTGGCGCCAGTGTAAGGTTTGTTACCTCTCTTACTTGCTCCTTTTTGAAGGTGTTGCCTTCGTGTTGCTTGTCCAAAGGCTCGTAGAAGGACCATTTTTTTGAACCGCGGAGTTGTATGACCAAAACATCATGCTTATCGTAATGAGGATTAAAGGCCGTCATCTTAGCAGGCGTTACATACAAATTGCCGTGTGCCTTGCACTCAAACTGATGTTCCAGAAAATTGGTAAGATAGGCGATACGGTTACTTACCTTTTGCGTTTGGTTGTAAATAAGTGAAGCCCCTCCGCGATTTAGCCTCATCAAATGATCATAGCCTGAGGAGTCATAGCTACTGCTGAATGACTGATTTACAGCATGCCCATAAAAAAACACTTGCGGGCTTTTTTCTTTCGTTGCCGCAAACCTTATAAAAGCTTCAATCTGTGCATCACTGAATAAGTTGTGGGCAGCGTCCATGTTAAGCTGTAGGAGCACGTGTTTTTTGCCATAGTATTTTTCAAAAAAATCAGCATCTAAAAAGGTTTTGATGCGATCACAGAGGCTATCTATGTTCATACTGCTTAATCTACATAAAAAATCACTTAAATTTAGGTAAAGTATTGATCTGCTTGATAATCAAAAGCGAGTAATCAAGGAAGTAGTGAGCTATGAGGGGTGTTTTTAGTGGTTAAAACGATTTTTTTTTGTAGAAAGTGATTTCTCCACTTAATTTGCAGCCGAGGTGAGTAGCTTAAGAACAGTAGAAAAGAAACATCATTATGCGTCAGTCTTATGCAGATAGAAGGATCTCTCTTCCCTTTCCGGTAAAACTACATCAGTTGGGCAGTCAATGGCTGATTGAATGGTTTTGCGAAAACGAAGACAACCCTGTAAACAGGGAGTTTTTTAAACAGATAAAGGGAAATCAGGAGAATCATAAAAAAATTTTCTCAGTGTATAAAGAGGATGAAGTTCGCAAGAGCCAAATCCAGCCTGCGCTTTTTGTTTTTCACGTGAGTCGTTGTGGTTCAACACTAGCGGCAAACTATTTGGCTACAGATGAGGAGAATAGGGTGTATAATGAGCCAAACGTACTTGGTAAACTTTTTAGTGACTTAAATGAAGGAAGCGTTGACATTGAAAGAGATTTTACCAAGCATATTGACACCTTAAAAATGGGAGCACTCCCTGGGCAAAAAAGACTGATCATTAAACTATCCTCGCGTTATCTGAAGTATACATCACTTTTCGATAAATTTTATCCAGAGGTACCGAAATGGTTGATTGTCCGAAACCCAACAGAAGTCTTGGCGTCTAATGTAATCAAATCTCCAGAGCATATCTTAAACCAAATAGAGGGAGATTATTCTGAGACAAAGTGCATTGCACTCGTTTTAAAATCATGGGCAGATACCTTCAAAGAGGCACTTGATTTCCAAAAGTCGTTCAATAAAATTGTGGACTATACTGAACTTAAAGAGGAACTCATGACCATGGAGCAAGACTTATGGACACCTACCTACCAGCCTGAAAGACAAGAGTTAATAAAACAGATTTTTGTGAAGAGCAGTAAAAGAAGAGATTCCCTACACCAATCGGATACAAAGGAAAAACTTCTTTATAACAAGAAGTTTAGCGTCACTCACCTAGAGATTTTATTGGAAATGGAAAGGAACTATCGATTGACCAAAACTGAAAGCAATTAACTGGCTTTTTTACTGCCGCTGTCTCCATCATCACGACCTACAAAAGTATTGTTTTCAGAGGCTGCCTGACTTAACTCTAGTAATACTGGGGTTTCCCATTTTTTAAGTGATTCCATGATATTATTTTTTATGCAAAGGATTATTCATTGAAATATAGAACAATAGAATGTCAATTAAAAGAGTTGTGTAGGAAATTGCAAAGGAAAACCGTTCGGACATAATATCGATCCGTAAGCTCTTTACCCGATCTCAGGTTGATGAGGTGTTTTTCAAAAAGTGGTAAATCCACAGTTTGAGCTATCGCAGGATTGTTTTTCCACTTTTTTAACGCATGAAAAACCAATGGCAAATCTTTTTCCCTTATATCTCTTATAAAGGGAGCCGAACCAATTTTCGCCTGTTTCCTTAATATTTTTTCAGGCACAAAATCTCCCATACTCCTTCTAATGATGCTTCGGCCCAGACCATGCTGGTGAAACTGGTCGGCAGGCATACTCAGCAGCAACGACACAACTTCCCTGTCAAGCAAAGGATAAGTGTATTGCATTTTATAAGCTTGGGTGAGATGATAACGCTGGTTAAACGAAATTTCCATTCCACTATGATTCAAATTCATCAAAAGCGCATTTTTAAGTGGGCTGCTGAATGGTGATGGCAAGTTTTGTGTAGACTCGTGCTCCTTTATGTACTCTTCAAAAGAGGTTTCCCTCAATAGTTCAGGGTGTAGAAAGAGCTTTCCTTTTCTTGCTTCCAAGAAGTTGCGACCTGAAAGAGGGTAACCCTTACCCCAGGGCTCCACGCCAGCGCGCACCGCTCGATAGGGATACACTAGGTGCCTAGCCAAGGTATTCCTCCAGGTTAAGCCCTCCTTCTTTTTGATAACACTCAGCGTCTTAAAAAGCTTGAGAAAACGTACCTGACTGAGCAAGTGAAAGGGATATTCATAGGCATTATAAGTAGCAAATTGGTCACCTCCGGTGCCTGATAGAATTACACGAACATTATTTTCTCGAAACTGCTCATAACTGTTGAAACGAGCAGGCAGCTCCATATCCAGATAGGGCTGGTCACATAGCCGCTGAAATTGAGGTAAGTAGGAAAAATAACCGTTTAGGCCATGAATATAGGAATGATGATAGTTTCCAGGCCCATGGAATTTTAAAAATGCCTCTACATAGGGGCGGTCATCCGGTAGGTCTTGTTCTAGACCGGGGTCATTGGCCCATGATTGAATTTGAAGAGGTTTATCTAGGCTGTTTTGTTTCAAGGCGATGCCTGTAATGGCAGTGGAATCTAGTCCTCCACTCATCAGAGAACCAACGGTGCCGGCAACACGCAAACGTCTTTTTACGGCAACTTGGAGTTTCTCACTAAATGCCTCCTCATATTCTCTGCTATTTCTCAGTTTAAGTTCAGGTTTTATGCTACCCGACCAATAGCGCTCTGTCCTAACATTATCACCCTTAGACAGGAGCCAATGCGCTGCTTTAAGGCTTAGGACATTCTCATATACTGTCTGCTCCTGCTCGCCTTTAAAAGAGCTTAAATGAACAGCAAGCATAAGCTTGTTCAGTTTCTTTTGCATCAATCCGCTGGCAAAAACCCCTCTAACCTCTGTTGATATAACAACAAAGTCTGACCCTATATGATAGTATAAGGGCCTTATTCCGAGTGCGTCTTTGGCGCAAAAAAGGCTTTTGTCATTTTCATCCCATATGGCGAAAGCAAATTCACCAATGAGTTTTTCAGGGCAGCGCGTTCCCCATTTTAGGTAGGCATATAAAATAATAGTGGCATCAGTGATTACTTCCGCACGCGGGACATCAAGTTGTTTCAGCAGCTCTTCTCGGTTGTCTATGCGAGCATTGGCTACCAGGCTTAGTCCGTGAAGTGTTTCCGGTAGGAATTCAAAAAAAGACTCTGGTGTAATTCTTAATGAGTTTTGACCGAGACCAACATCAGAGCGGTGAAGCATATTGGTGTAATCGGGCTCCCAAGTGGCAAGCACTTTTTGCATTTGACCCAACCACTCTTCTTTGACGGGGACTTCTTTTCGGCTTACAATACCAAAAAAGTCACTCATTCATTCACCTCCTGAATAGCACCCACCTTAGCCAGTTCATTCATAAAGGTCTCAACTTCCATTTCGCATTGGTCTTTTTCAACACTAAACTCCTTCAAAAGACCTTCTACCACTTCGTGAAAAGGCAAGGGAGACTTTAAGAGCTCCCAGACAGACAGTCCAACAGCATTGGTGCCATAAAATTTATCGCTCTGCGAATCTGAAAGGATCATAGCCTCACCTAAATCGCTACTGATGAATTGTTCAGACCTTTGGTAATTTATCTCTCTACTAATCATTTTTTTCTATTTATCATTTTTCACTATTGCGCTCTATCGCCTCTAGCACTCCAGCGAGGTCTAGATGTCTTTTAGGTCGCTCTAAGAAAAACACATGGGTACTTTTATAGAGCGCTTGGCATAAAACTAGGTGTTTTTGGCTAAATCCCAAAGGTGCGATTAACTTGAAACGAAAGGAATTTCTATAGAGATGATGGAACTTGAAAAGGGTTGATGCGTCCTTTATTCTTGCCGTATGTATAGCCGCTTTGCGCAAGCAATAAATGTGTTTTACAATGGTGGGCTCATGAGAGAATGCCTTGGCGGAGCGAAAATACTTGAGTCTTCCATCGGCTGCCGTTAATTGACTGTCCAAAGGAGTGACGTCCATCTCTTTGAGTACGTCCAGGCCAATTTTTTGCACAGGGGTGGCAGATTCTACCCAAGCTTGTTTGTTTTTAAAATGAATGACGGATAGGTCATCAGAGAGTA
Organism: Roseivirga sp.; assembly: GCA_047633135.1. GTDB lineage: Bacteria > Bacteroidota > Bacteroidia > Cytophagales > Cyclobacteriaceae > Roseivirga. The sequence continues at coordinate 4,790 of JBLIES010000048.1, read as the reverse complement.
GTCGATAACCTTTTGTCTGGAGCAGCGCAGCTGTAGTCGATTTGCCAAAGCCTGATTTGCCCACAATTAATGTCGCCTCTCCATTTTTACTCACCGCGCTGGCATGCAACACAAGGGTTTGTCTTTGATATAATATAACACTCATGGCAGAGCCTAGTATGTACTGTGTAGCGAGCTTGAGGGATTCAGGAGATCGGAGTTTTAAGAACATTTCCTTACCCTGCCGAATAAGAAGCCAACCAAATTCTGCCTCCATTAACACATTATGATCAACATCTATTTGGTAGATCATTACTTGCAGAGATTTCTCTAGCCTAGTAGGCATGTCAGGGGCAAACGAAATATGTATATCAGAGGGTGCCGAATTCTGTCGCGTAGGCGCTGGGAGCTCTACCTCAGAGTCAATATTTAATCCATAAAGGCGAAGATGATGCATGTGGTAAAGCTGTTAAATTTTCTTGTGTGATGGTAGTGAGGAGTAAAAAAATGAGATAGGGTAAGTTAGACCAAAGTACTATTTTTGAGTAAAGAGTTAAGTTTTATGTTTTTTAAAAAAAAGGAGAAAGATATAAAATAGGTAAAGAAAGAGGTTTTGATATTTATAGTAATTAGTTAATAGTAATTGGGTGCGTAGGCTACTATTAATTAAAAATAGTATATTAAAAATGAAAACACACTTTACACACTATAACATTTTTAAAATTATGGACCCTTTTCTAGGACAAATTCAACCCTTTGGCTTCAGTTTCGCCCCTCGTGGATGGGAAACTTGCAGTGGCCAGATTATCGCTATTTCTAATAATACCGCTTTATTTGCATTACTAGGGGCTACTTTTGGTGGTGATGGTCGAACTACCTTCGGTCTCCCAGATTTAAGGGGTAGATCTATGGTAGGTATGGGTAATAACAGTGCCCCTACATTTAGAGATATTATGTGGGGTGAAACAGGCGGTGTAAATAGCGTCACTATCTCAACCAGTCAAATGCCTTCGCATAATCACATACTCAATGCCTTTAATGGGCAAGGTGATTCACGCGCACCAGGGAAAGATTTAAATGCGACAAGTTCTACAGGTGACTTTAATTATAAGGGGGATACGCCACCTAATACAACTATGGCGAGTGCTGCCATTGGTGATACGGGAGGTAACGAACCAATTGAGATTAATAGCCCTTATTTAGGACTGAATATATGCATTGCTGTTCAGGGTATTTTTCCATCGAGAAGCTAAGGGTTATTGATTTCTTAAAAACCAGCGATTAGCTGGTTTTTTTTTGCTTATATGCCTTATGCCGCCAACGTTTTTTTTGGTATTAGCGAAAATCATTTTAAAAACAGAAGACACACATGAAATATAAAATTGGCCTGATTTTGCCTGATTCAAACTATTTTAAACGCCTAGGAAGCGACTATAGAAAGGCCGTTGAGGCGGGCCTACAAAAAGCGGGTTTTTTCAACTATGAATTGGCGATAGAACCAGGGGGGTATAACTGCGTGATGAAAGTCATGGCTGAAAAAGTGCTGTCTTTGATTATAAAAGAAGAGGTAGATATAATCATTGCTCCTTTCAGCCCTACTTTTCTGATCGCTGTGGCGCCACTTTTAGAGTCAAATGAAGTACTGCTGCTCTTGACTTATATGGGTGAGGATACCATTCACGAAGAATGTCAATCTGAATTTACTTTTATCAATACGTTTGATCTGGTAAAGTCAGCTTGGCTGCAAGGTTATTATGCTGGCAAGAGATACGGTCTTAATGGAACATTCCTTGGGGCTATTCATGATATTGGCTACGGTACTTCACGGGCTTTCACTATGGGCTTTGAAGCTGTTGGTGGTAAGCTTTCTTTTTCTGCCCTCACTCATAAAAATAGCAGAACGGAGTCTCCAGCAGAAGCTATAGGGCAGGCTTTAGAAGAAAAACCAGATTTTACCTTTGGCTTTTACTCTGGTAAAGAAGGTATTTCCTTTGCCAATACTTGGGACGAGATAGAAGGGAAGAAGCCTCCTTTCATACCAAGTTATATGCAACATGCTGATGATGTTTTAGAAATCTGTGGCGAGAAGATGGTAGGGCAGAAGACTTTCGGCTGCTGGGATCGTGATAATGAGGGCAAGGCAAACGTAGCACTAAAGGTGTTTTTTAATGAAAGTCTGAGAAAGAAACCTAATCCTTATGGACTCATGGCATATGAGACAGGGGAGATGCTAGGAAAAGCTTTGCTTAAAACAGGTAGTGATACTCCTGCTCCTCAGGTTTTGAAAATAGCCTTAACGGAAGTTTCTATCATAGGACCTCGAGGAGAAATTAGCTTTGATGCAGCAACTCAAATGACAGCCACCACCGACTATGAATTTGAGATAGTGAAGGAAGGTGATGGTCGCATCGTAAGAAAGAAACTTGGAGTAATAGAGGTGCCTGCCGAATATGATGAGTACCTGGCATGGTGTATTAAGAGTTTGGTGAAGGACGGTTGGACTAATCCATATTTGATTGCTTAAGTAGAACAAGCTTTCAATAAAAATGCCATCGCTGGAATAATCGGAGATGGCATTTTTTCGGGGACCTTAGGCTGCTAAACGAGCCTAAACAGAAAGGGGTTAGCGATAATAAAGTTATTTAGTGGCTTAGGTCGAGCTACTCACTGCTCGCTTTTTTGCTCTACTCTAGTGCGTCAGAGGCAAAAGGCCTTGGCCATTATTTCAGAGAAGGAACTCATAACAATGATGGTATGAGTTCTGGTTTAAAGAATAATGCTGAACTGTGCTTGTTAAAAGGGGGTAATTAGGGTGCTTTTTACTGTGCTACACAGTAAGAAGTAGTTTTTCAGCTTTAAACACATTGGTTTTAAAGCAACTCAAAATACATGCACTTTTCTGATTAGACTAAATAGACCCCTCGAATACTCTTATTTAGACTTAATGTGTGTGCGCCAAATCCTAAGAGGTTTGGTGAGGAAAAGCCATCGGTAGTGCTTCCCTGAGTTCTTTGCTTCATTTACATCGTATAGGGTTGGAACAAGAATCCCCGTGAAATGATAATAGAGCACTTTGAATTTGGTTATAGGGCTTTTTCTCAACGAAAAATGAAAGCGAATGTCCTTAAAGTAAGTATTAATATTAGCTGTACGTTCAATAAGTTGTAACTGATCATCTACCAATTTCACATGCTTTGCTAACTTTTTAGAGGAGGCTAGTTGATAAACATGATCGGGCACTGAGATTCCAAATATCTTAACGGCCACACCAACACCCAAGAGAATTATATTAATTACCCTTAGCTTAGTGGCCTTCTTTATAAGTAACTCCCAGTTTAATTCTTTTTCAAACGTATAGAGTATGGCAGCTACATCGCTAATGTACTTTATGCTATTCCATCGGTCTTCTCCTCCATGATGCAGGCTCGTGGTCAAAAGAAGTCCCTCTGGGGTAAGTATATTCATTTGGGTGCCGAAAAAACTTTTCTTTCTTGTGAATGGAAAAATGTCGTGAAAATCAAGGTTGGTTTGCCATCGCTTAAAGCCAATTTTCCAATGAGGTTCTGCATGATATTTACGTTTGTCATTTTCAAAGAAATCAAAATTATATTCAAAATTTTGCTTGAAAAAGGTTGCTTCAAACTTTGTAGGAACATCCTTAGAGGCTACATACCCCCTTTCTCGGAACACCTGCTTGATGAGGTCAAAGTCCTCTAGCTTAATAAGAATGTCGATGTCAGACATATCTCTTAACCCTATGTTTTGATAAGCCTCTTGTGCCAGAACTACTCCTTTGTAAGGAATGACTTCAACACCTTTACCTTCTAGCAGAAGAACAATTTGAATCAGCTCCTTGGTATGATCTAAGTTAATGAAAGACCTCTGATGATGAATCATTTTGAGGTGTTCAAGAATTTCTACGGGAACGAGGTGTTTTTGACTCCATTTCATCATGCCTTGGTGCATCAATGATTTTACACGATGAAATTTTGCGTATTTCATCAATACGGTCCAGTCAATATTCTTTAGAGAGAAAACAGAATAAGCATCATCAGCACCCTGAACGAAACCCTGTTTACACAGAAATACCAACAAGCTCCACTCGTTAGTATTATCCCTGTTATCCATTGACCCTCCTTTCATTTCTAAGCATCAAAGAAAGGTATTACTTCTAAAAAAATGGCCTGCTTTGCACATTAAAAACTGAGTTGAATAGAAGTAATAGGAAAAGTCGAGGCCTTCAGTTTTAAAATGAAGTCTCTTTTTTGACTATTTAATGAGCAAATGATTGAAAAACGATAATTTATGTACGACTACTTGGGAGCTCATCATGGTTAAAATTTTGTTTATAAAACACCAGCGGTCGTAGCTTATGATCGGTAAACTGACTGTTAGAATTAAGGCCATTTCAATATGATTCCGTGGCGCAAAAAAGAATACCCAAGGCTAACATAAATCAGAATTTAGTAGCACAACATTTTTTAATGATTCTTGGCGGTTTTAAATTCATTTTTTCGTGCTGATTGGGCTTTCCGAAAGCTCTTAATAGGGGCTTTGATGCTACTTGCTATAGCACGAATGAGTGTTTTGTTAGTCCAGTTGAAAAGAATTGCCAAATGTATGGGCAAGAGTAATTATGAAACCGCATTTGAGGCGAATGTAGTACTCGAGCCTAAGCTAGTTCGTTTAACAAGTGGCATAGAGGCAGTATCAAAAAACACTTTCTGAAATAGTAACTGTTCTGCTTAAGCGCTTGATGCACATCGGGTTTTGAAGCGAGATAAAATACCGAATATGATTTACGGGAGGAC
>JBLIES010000047.1:0-19904 GCA_047633135.1 Roseivirga sp. | reverse complement strand
GCAGTATATTCTATGATCTCAGTACATAAGTTGGACGACTTGATTGTACCTAAGTTCTTTTGGTTAGATTTTTTGTTGGCAGCATCCTTATACAACATGTAAGGCGTACCTGTTTCAATTTGAGATTCCAATACTTCGAACCAAAGGTCTTGGGCTTTCACTGTCTTACGTCCACGTCCTTCGGCTACATACTTATTATAGAGCTTCACGAATTCATCGCCATAGCAATCTGCTAATCCTGGCGCTTCATTCGGGCAGAAAAGTGTCCAATCTTCATTGTTTTCTACTTTCTCCATGAATAAATCTGGAATCCAGAGTGCATAGAATAAATCTCTAGCCCGCATCTCTTCTTTACCGTGGTTCTTTTTCAGATCAAGGAAATCGAAAATATCAGCATGCCAAGGTTCCATGTAGATTGCAAAAGACCCCTTTCTTTTGCCTCCACCTTGATCAACATAACGAGCTGTCATATCGAAATTTCTTAACATCGGAACTATGCCGTTAGATACCCCACCAGTTCCTTTAATGTAAGACCCCTTAGCACGAACATTGTGAATGCTAAGACCTATACCTCCAGCCGATTGAGAGATCTTGGCTGTTTGTTTAAGTGTATCATAAATACCATCAATACTATCATCCTTCATTGTCAATAGGAAGCATGAAGAGAGCTGTGGTTTTGGTGTACCTGCATTGAACAATGTTGGCGTTGCATGAGTAAACCATTTTTCTGAAAGTAGATTGTAAGTTTCAATCGCCTTTTCAATGTTTTCTCCATGAATACCCACCGCTACTCTCATCAGCATGTGCTGAGGACGCTCCACAATTTTTCCATCGATTCGCATTAGGTATGACCTTTCTAAGGTTTTGTAACCGAAGTAGTCGTAACTAAAATCTCTGTCATATATGATGGTAGAGTCTAAAGTAGCAGCATTCGCCTTAACGATACCGTAAGTCTCTTTAGAAACTAAAGGTGCATTTTGACCAGTTTTGGGGTCTACATAAGTGTAGAGCCACTTCATTGTGTTAGAAAATGATTTACTAGTTGTCTTATGAAGATTGCTTATCGCAATTCTAGCCGCCAATTTTGCATAATCAGGATGCTTAACCGTCATGGTGGCGGAAATTTCAGCAGCCAGATTATCTAAATCTTGGGTACTTACACCATCATAAAGGCCTTCAATCACTTTTTTAGCCACTTCTACTGGTGCTACAAAAGCTGGATCTAATCCGTAGGATAGTTTATCTATCCTGGCAGTAATTTTGTCGAATTTAACCGACTCATGTCTGCCGTCTCTCTTTACAACTAACATTTGTTTGGGGTTTTTGGGGTATCTAAAAAATTAAAAATCTTCATCCATGCTGAATCTGTGAGAGCTTCCTCCCTCATCTTCATTCATAACGCCAGCCTTCTGGTATTCTCCTACCCTTTTTTCAAAGAAGTTGGTTTTACCTTGCAGTGAAATCATTTCCATAAAGTCGAAAGGATTTGTTGCGTTATAAACCTTATCGCATTCTAGTTCTACTAACAATCTGTCAGTTACAAATTCCAGGTACTGCACCATTAGATCGGAGTTCATCCCAATCAATCGCACTGGTAAAGATTCTGTAATGAATTCTCTCTCTATGTCTAAAGCATCAATGATGATTTCCTTAATTCTTTCCTTAGGCACTTTATTCACTAAATGCTGATTATGCAAGTGAACAGCAAAATCGCAATGCAATCCCTCGTCACGAGAAATCAATTCGTTCGAGAAGGTTAGTCCTGGCATTAAGCCTCTCTTCTTCAACCAGAAGATTGAACAGAAGCTACCTGAGAAGAAAATTCCTTCAACGGCTGCAAAAGCAATCAATCTTTCTGCAAAAGATGGTGAATCAATCCATTTCAAAGCCCAGTCTGCTTTTTTCTTTATTGCAGCGAAGGTTTCGATGGCATGAAAAAGGCCATCGGCTTCTTTAGGATCCTTAATATAAGTATCAATCAATAATGAATAAGTCTCAGAATGGATATTCTCCATCATAATCTGAAAGCCGTAAAAGAATTTGGCTTCAGTGTATTGGACTTCATTTACAAAGTTTTCAGCAAGGTTTTCGTTTACGATACCGTCAGATGCAGCAAAAAATGCAAGGATGTGTTTAATAAAATACTTTTCTTCATCATTGAGCTTAGTCTCCCAGTCGGTAAGGTCTTGGTGCAGATCAATTTCTTCTGCAGTCCAAATGCTTGCTTCTGCTTTTTTGTAGTACTTCCAGATATCGTCATGCTTGATCGGGAAAAGCACAAATCTGTTCTTGTTCTCTTTCAATAATGGTTCTTCTGCTACTGCTGTTAGCTCGCTCATATGGTATTGTTTCGATTGGGTTTAATAAAATAGATTACTTCGTATCAAACAATGTTTGACACAAATGTTATGTCTAGGCATCACCCAGACATAGTATTCCCACGTTTTGATAGGTGTTTCTGTTTTAATGAATTGACACTCTTGGGAATGCGCCTCAACAGAAAAATTAGGTTGTTGTATTAGGGAGTAACCTGTTACAAATATTACACAAAACTGCGTAAAAATCAATGTCGATTGCAAGAGTTTTTTTTATATGTATGCCAATTAATATGATCGTTTAATCGTATCGCCTACAGCATTTTGAGTAGCTACTGATTAAGTATCACTTCGTTCTAAAATCAGCGTATATAAGGTTGAAAAAAAATGAAAATTTAATATTGGAATTTCTCTTGGATTTATGCGAGACATTTGGTTTGGATTTAGAAATCAAACTGCTATCTTTGCATTCCGTTTTTGAAAAGATTCAAAATAATGTACGCAATAGTAGACATAGCAGGAAAGCAGTTCAAAGTAACACAAGACCAATTCGTTTATGCCCCATTACTGGCACTCGAAGAAGGCGCTTCCGTAGAGTTCGACAAAGTCTTGTTGTTAGACAACGAAGGCACAGTCGAGGTAGGTGCACCGACCGTAAATGGTGCAAAGGTTTCCGGTAAAATTATCGGACATGTAAAAGGCGATAAAGTTATCGTTTTCAAGAAAAAGAGGCGTAAGGGCTATAAGAAGAAAAATGGCCACCGTCAGGATTTCACAAAAGTGTTGATCGAAACAATTTCTAAACAATAACTTACCATGGCGCATAAGAAAGGAGCAGGTAGTTCGAGAAACGGTCGTGAATCGGAAAGTAAACGACTAGGTGTTAAAATTTACGGTGGACAAGCAGCTATTGCTGGTAATATCATTGTAAGACAAAGAGGAACAAAACATCACCCAGGTAATAATGTTGGTCTTGGAAGAGATCATACACTATTCGCTTTGACAGATGGTGTAGTGGAATTCAAAAAAGGTAGGAAAGACAGATCTTTTGTTTCTGTAGTCCCTTTTTCTGGAGAAGCTGCTGAAGCTTAATAGTTAAGTTTCTTAAAATATTGGAAAGCTCAATCCCACAAGGGTTGGGCTTTTTCTATTGGGTTTCGACTGGTCGTTTGAAAAGCCAATTTTTATCCAGCACAGAGACCAAGTACGTCAAAGGAACAGAAGCAATGATGTTTTCGATTATGAGTTCCTCTCGATTTGCACCTGACAACAAAACATAGACTGTTGATAAAGCTATATACACTAGCAGATTACGAATATATAGCCACCAAAAACTCGTTGGATAACGATAATAAATAATGCTTGAGATTACAATGTAAACGAGGTAACACCACCCAACCATTACCAAATTCCATACAAATGCTTTTGAAATATTTTAAAAATGACTCTCCCCTCCAGTTACAGCAGAGAATGGTCGGACACTCAATAGATGAGTCTGCATAAGAATGTAGCGAATAACAATATCTAAGAGCAGTACTATAATTGTTAATGCAATAACTTTGAAAAAATAGTTTTTACTGAAACGCATTGCTGAATTCTTTAAAAGTAATATTCTAAATTTAGAATAGGTTACTGGGTTACTTACTTAGACCGCGAAAATTCAATTGGAAATAAGCAGTGGCAAATTTTTAGAGCCCTAAGCTTCTATAAAGTGATCCTTTCCCTGAGCTCAGAGGTATCGGAGGAAGGGTCTAAAACATAATATTAGTTCCTTCGCTTCTCATCCACTAAAGCTCCTGCGCACGTGGTATGCTCAGGATAGAAAACCATAAAACAGTTCTCCTTTGACAATCAATCAGTTGAAAACTAAATGAGTAACCCTATAGAACAGCTAAATTTCACCTGATTCCCCATCACTCCCTGAGTATCTCCTATTTAAAAAGGTTCTGTTGAAACTCAATACGCAACGATTTTGTGGCTAATAATAAAATTCATGAATAATTGACAGTTTACCTGCGGCCTTAACATTTGTTGATTCAATTATAAGAGAGTCGCTTGTGGAATACCAATCGCTCACAAAGCAAGTATCAATTTCATTTTCTAATTTATATCTATAATTGATTAAAATCGGACTGTCTGAAAAGCCTGTTACACATATTTTTTTCTTGTGAACGTACTGCCCTTCTTTTAAGGCAACATCAATAAGTATTTTTTGATTTTTGCCAAGGTGGTCGACTTTAATCTCTGTAGTTTTTGAGCCTGGCAGGCTGCATGAGCAAATAAAAATAGACAAACAAAAAAGTACGTAAATTCTTTTCATATCAATTACAATTAGTAAAAGGAATCACTTGAGTGCCTGCTGTTGGGTCATTGAGAGGGTTCAGGTTTGAAAGCACTCTTAACCTACCTCCTTGAAGCTCAGATATAATTAACGCTGCGATAGCGTTATTATCCTTATTGGAATTATTTTTGCCAATATGAATTCCAACTGAATTATTGAATAAATCCATCTCTTTTTCTCTAATTCGATCCTCTGGTGTTTCACATTCGTGAGCCGAAGAAAACAAAAGTGTTACAGAAGAATTAGTGTCTCTGGTATTAATAGCATTGTAAAATGAATGCCTAAAGGCATCTGCACAATCATTATGACCATTGCCGTTACCGTATGGGCCAAAAATTGCGTGAGTGTAACTATGAGCTATCACTCTATTCTTATGGATACGAATGGCTTCGCTTGGAAACCGTATTGCTATAGCTACTTCACATGGATTTAAATCATCTATCATCTCCTCCTATACATCCAAATTAGGCAAAATAATCGCAATATTATCATCCGTGGGTTGGCAGAAGCCATCATCGTCAGATGAGGACATGGCAGGAACCAAGCCACAGTTCTCATACGTAATTTCATATGTTGTTTCTGTAATGTGGCAATAAGTACTTCCCCAGTACTTACACATGTCCACCAAAAGATGAATAAAACATTAAGTGAATCAACTTTATCAGCTTATTGGTGAAGAACACCAACAAGGGCAAAAAATATAAGAAAGCTCAATCTCAAGAGGATTGGACTTTTTCTATTTGCCCATACTGAATGAATATGACTCCAACTGGAAAGCGATACTTTATTAAACTAAAGCCGCTTGAACACCAGCTTTTCTGGAAAAATCACTCTTTCTTCAAGTGCAAGATCTTGACCTTCTTTAACAGAGGTAATAATTAATGTTTCTCGTTTTTCAAACACTACTTCCAATTGTTCCAAATCATTTATAGTCATCAAGAGAGAATAATAGTTCAAATCTATGAATGAGCCGAAAGCATTTTCTTTAGTTAGAGAGGCCAAATAAAAAGTTAACGTAAACTCAGGTACTCCATTCTTTCCGAGTTTAATGAGCCTTCCTTCGTTTTCGTCACGAAACACCCCTTCCCCAATATCCACTTTAAAATTCTTTATTAACTCAATCTGATAATCGCCACTTACCCATTTTCCTAAGTACTGATCTGAGTATATATCAGTGATATAATTCCCTTTCTTAAAAAGAATGTTAGGTTTAAGGTCTCTGTTAGAAACTATATCCAAAACTCTACCTTGAGCGCATGAACTTAGAGTGAATACCCCTATGAGCCAAATAACCATAAATACGTTTGAGTATATTTTATTTACAATCTTTTTCTTTAATACTACCATCATAAATATTTTGAGTTAATCTTGTCCAATGATTAAAATCTGAAATATCGCCCCTAACCAATGCTATTCCAGAGTCGTAATGACTTAAAAGCTCGACTAAGTTCTTCTCATTATCAACAATTGAATTTGAGTTTGAAACTGCAAGTCTATAACTCTCGGCAAAAAAACGAGAAAAACCAGAGTTGGCATCTGCCAAATATTTTGCACCAAAACTTTCAAACTTCAACTTATCTTTTATGTTCAACAAGTACGATGTTTCCTGTGAGGTAACGATTGCAAAAAAGAAGGTTTTTGCATTTTCCATGTTTGGGTAAGCCTGATAAAATGATTCAATATCACCATCAGAAGGGACCGATAACCCTCCTTCAAAATGAGTATGAATTACTCCTGCTATATTACCCATAATTGAAAAATCGATTCTGTGCTCATCTTCTTCACCTTCAATGTATGTAAAGTCAAAAGACCCATTTGTACTTTCAGTCATCACATAGCCAACCTCTTTGTTCAATCCTACCTTATCAACTAAACCTGTCAGCTTATTGAAGATTTCAGGGTTATCCTCAACCAGTTTTTTTAGTCTACATGGATTCGAAAAATCATCAAGCTCAGGCTCAATAATCGCAATATTATCATCCGTGGGTTGACAGAAGCCGTCATCATCAGATGAGGACATGGCAGTAACCAAGCCACAGTTCTCATAAGTAATTTCATATGTTGTTTCTGTAATACGGCAATAAGTACTTCCCCCACCGCTTACACGTACCCATCAAAAGATGAATAAAACATTAAGTGAATCAACTTTATCAGCTTCTTGATAAGAATACCAACAAATGCATTACGTGCGGTTGGCAAAGGTTCAACTTCAAACAATCGATTATCTTAAATTGCTTGAATGCTGTTTATTCAATAATCTCTATTGGAGTAACTTCTACTTGGCAATAAGCCCCATTTTCTTTTGTGATGATAAAAATTTTCGAATAATCCCGTTTCAAATTGAAAACCAAAACCTTACCATCTTCACCAATACCAACAGGATCATTGGTGAAATTTTCAAAGGCCTTTATATATTCCTTCCTTAGCCAATTGATATCTTTGATATTGTTTGGCAAGCTCTCAATCTGCTGATTTGTTTTAGAGGTTTGAAAATTTAATGGGTCAATATATTCTTTGTCAGAGTCTGATAGTTTATCTATTCTAAAACTGAATATTTTAGGTGAATGACTTCCTTCTAACGTCTCTTCATGATAATCGTCTAAATCAAATAACAAATAAAGAGTTTCATCCTGTCTATCGACAGTTATGAACATAAGGCCGATTAAAAAAATTACTACTTGCATAAAATTTTTCCATTTTGTTTTAAGTGATTCATTGAGTTATCGATTTCTAATCGAAAGTCATAACATAAAATGTATAGGGAGTTGCTTAGTTTTTCTGACACCTAAACTAATACTACACCTCTTCCCAAACAACTTGGTGACGAATCACTGAACCACTATGAACTTTTATTGGATAGTGGTTTAGTTACAACTCTCAGCAGTTATCAAACCACACAAAGTTCGAGATTTATATAGCATCATCTCTTTTTCTTAACCCAATCAGAGCAAGCACTAAAAGAACTACTGAACAACAGTTAACAAAAAAGCTAGTAGACAGGCTAAAGTAGGTGTCGTATAACTGAAAATCCCAACTAGTTCTCCAAATCAAGTTTATTACCAATAGAGCCAAAGCAATAGCTACTAAATATATATACTTAGCCTTTACCAATATCATATGAAGCATAACTCTTCTTTAAACAATGCATTAAATAAATTCATTTCTTTCCAGTCATCGATTCTATTAACTCCATTAATCATTATAGTCCCTTCCTTGAGCAAATCAAATCATTTATTACCCCATCTATTACCCAGTATTATCCTAATGGGCAAACTCCAAGTATTGTCAGGGTTTTTCTTAAATATTAAAATATCTAAAGTAGCCACCGAAGCAACCACCTCAGAAAAAACTACTGCTTTGTCTCCATTTTTGGTGAAAATGGGATAAGAAAGCCGCTTCTTGCTTTTTAAATCTTGATACTTAGGGTCAACATCAGAGGTAAGTATTATATCATCAAAACGATCGTCCCATTGATAATATGCTGTTTTAAAGTAATTCTCCCTGATTTCCCATAATTCTTCTTCCGTCATTTGATCACTCCAATAGGGCCTAGCATACTCTGGGAAAAACGTGCTATCGGCTAAAAACGGATAAAGATAATCCTTGGTGTACCCATCTTTTAGTCGGTTTCTTAAATGAAAGGCTGCGTCTGCGGTTTTGTAAGCCCCCCTCACCGAATTATCCATGTACACTTCCTTAATGATTGTTAGGATTTCGGTCACGTCAGAAAGCCTCTCATCTTTCTCTTGAGAGATAGCGCAATTAGACATGTTCAACATCAACATCGACACCAGAAGATAGTTGCGAAGCCTAATCATTACAGTCCCTCCCTTGCGCATTAGCCATATTATGGTCTTCCCAGTTATTCGTATCTTTAATTCTTCTTTTTTCATAATTGGTAATATCAGTATTGTTTTTATACCAGTCTGTTTCCACTAGCCCACCCATTGCTATTCTTTTATAAAATGTATCATTGAACCTATTCCCAAACATTTCCTTTAATCCAATCTCCATATAATTACTATATTTATCAGCAATCTGTTCATGCTGCAACGCCTCATCAGGGGTAGAATCAGTATTTAAATCTTCTAAATATAAAGCATATGCTTTAGGAAAGTCTGATTCAAACAGCGCATCACTTGTGCTAAAAGAGCTTAAGAGATAAGCATGAATCAATTCATGCATCAAAGTTCTCGCGATTGCTACATCGGTGGCTCCGTTTAAAAACTCCATATTCAGAGAAGTCTGAAAAGTATAATCATCACCTGTATGAGTAGTTTGCCCGCCTTCGGTATAGCCAGTGTTGTTGCCCGAATCATCTATCCCAATTTTATAATTAAATGCTCTGGCCTCAGTACCAGCAAACCTTTCTATTAAGCCTTTTATTCCCGTGGAAGTTAAAGCCTGAATGTTTTCAAATAACTGTTTTGTACAAGGATGATCATCTAAGTCTAAAATAATCTGATATAACTCTGGCAAAATAATAAGAATATTATCATCCGTGGGTTGACAGAAGCCATCATCGTCAGATGATGGCATGGCAGTAACCAAGCCACGGTTCTCATAAGTAATTTCATATGTTGTTTCTGTAATGCGGCAATAAGTACTTCCCCAGCACTTACACATGTCCACCAAAAGATGAATAAAACATTGAGTGAATCAACTTAATCAGCTTGTTGGTGAAGAACACCAACAAGGGCAAAAACAGCAAGGGCTTAATACATTATCCTAGGTAGTGTCTCTTAATTAAAATCGCTAATTGCAATCACTTTTATTGAATTTATCTCCAATACTAATCGGCACCGATCCTACAAATTGCCATTCATCATCAACTTTTTGTAAAATGGAAATCACAGAAGAAGTTCCATTGCAGCTCTCCGTTTGAAAGTAAATTAATGCTTTCTCAAAATCAGATGTAAACAAGGGTTCTGAAATGTTAACACTCTCCTTTTCCTTACATTCAGAAAAGGACACTATAACGTTAACTGCTTTGTCAGGCTTCCATGTGCCTTCACCCCAAAGCTTATTGCTGTACTTCCCTTTCATTTGAATTATTTCTTCCTTAGGAATAACATCAATTATGTTTTTCACCAATAGAGAATTGGCCGGCCGAGTATATATCCAGTTGTAATAGCTGCTAATTAATTGTTCGGGATTCTTAATGGTCGAAGCCCACATTTTTTCATTTAAGCACGTTACTTCATACTTCTCTAGTAATACTTTAAGAATCTCTTGAGTATCCTCTTTTCTATAATCTTTACAAGAGAGTAAGAATGAATTCAAAGTGAAAATTAAAGAAATAAGAAGAAATTTTTTAATAATTACAAGCTGTTCCATGTGCGTTTTGATTAGTGTCCTCTTTCTGATTATTCTCTAAAATCCTTTCTCTATCCTCATTGCTAAGAACCTCTGGATTTTGGAAAGTACTTGTATTAGTCAATGCTCCCCATGCAAGATCACTATAAATTTGATTTGAAAACCGGTTACCAAACATTTCAGATAAAGTACCGCTAATTACACCTGTGAATTTTTCAGCCATAGTTTGATGATGTGCAGTAGAACCGTCTCCAACTTCGTTGACATAAAAATCCCATAAAAGAGCGTAATCGGATTGAAATTGCTGTTGCTGTGAAGGAGTCACAGACATTATGTCAACAGCATTCAGCAAATATGCATGAATTGCTTCGTGAAGTATAGTTCTGACAATTGCGATATCTGTAGCTGTATTCAAATAATCACGAAGTAATACCGTTTCATAATCATTCATCGTTCCATTTATCCAATTAGTTTCAGCTACGTTACTTTGATTATCTAAATCGGTTGAACTATTTACAATACTAATCTTGTATAAAAACTCCGATTCCTCCCCTGCAAACTGATCTATAATCTCGCGAATACCTTTATTCGTCAGCACTTGAATTTGTTGAAACAAATACAGCGTGCAAGGGTGATCACCCAAGTCTACAATAATCTGAAACAAATCAGGTAAAATAATCGGAATATTATCGTCTGTTGGTTGGCAGAGGCCGTCATCGTCAGATGATGACATGGCAGGAACCAAGCCACAGTTCTCATAAGACATTTCATATGTTGTTTCTGTAATGTGGCAATAAGTACTTCCCCCACTACTTACACATGTCCACCAATCCGTGGCCTGTACAAACACTTCGCACTGCAATAATTCAACATCGCCACCGCCACTAGGAGGTATTCCAACGTAAACACCTCCACTACCATATGAACCATTACCATTATTAAATTGTGTAACTCTTGGACATTCATCACCCACAATCACCTCGGATCCATCGTTGTTCAAGGTACTTCCAGATGTGTTTTGATTACCGAACCCTTGGACCCAAATCTTCTTTACTGAACCTCTAAAACTATCAAAACTAGCCGCTCCAGATTTATATGATTCTGCAAAAGCATCGTCCATAGTATACTTTAACAAATAGGGCTTAAAAGGCTCATTGTCCGCAGTAAGCTGAAATATCAAATTGTAAAATGTGTTGGGGTCGTTGTCTTGATCTTCTATAGCAAATGTGTAAGTCTGTTTACCCGAAGTATCTATCAACTGTTTTACCTTATCCCAATCAATTGCAACTCCTAACCCATTCCCTTCAGAATACACTGAAAAACGCTCGCCTCCATTCCTTAAGCCCAATTGATTTAATAAACTAGAGGTAACCTGAGGTATATCAACGGACGACACGATACGCCTTTGGGTCTCTTGTTGAATTGGTATCTCATCTTGTGATTGACATGCAGCGATAAAAAACAGGAAGAAAAGACAGAGGGTAAGGTGGCTTGTTTTCATTTTTCTTTATTAATAAATAAATGCCTTTTGACTGTAATTTTTCAAAAGGCGTACATATCTTAATGATTAAGATCGCTAAAGGTCACCCTCTAAATCCGATTATTTTTCAATAAATAATTATTAACAATATCAATCAACTCACTAACAGTAAGTTACGGTAGTTAAAAAATATCTCGTACGTCTATTAAAAAATCGCTTCTATAAAAGCAATAAAGGTAGAGGGCCGTAGAACAAGGGTAAAGATCATACCATATAAAGCACCAAATAGGTGAGCATCGTGATTGATATTATCCGAGTTTCTCTTACTCATAATCACGGAATAGACGATAAACAAACCACCTAGAATATAGCCTGGCAAACATATAATTGCGTAGAGACAAAGGTCGCGCACGGGATCAAAAAGTATAAACGCCAATACAAGCGCAGAAACTCCACCCGAAGCGCCTAGCGAATTGTAGCCAGGGATATTTTTGTACTTACGGGTAGTTGGAATGTTAGCGACCACGATAGCCGATAAAAAAAGAATGACATAAAGCACTAGGCCTACATTACCAAAGTAGCTGTAGAAAATTTGTTCAATGGCTAGGCCAAAGAAGTAGAACGTAAAGAGGTTCAAAAACAAGTGCATTGAACTGTTATGCACAAAACCCGAAGTCAATAATCGGTAATACTGTTTACTGTAAACAGTATCGTAAGGATTCAACAACAATCGCTTTTGCCACTCTGGGCGCTGCCATGCGAAATAGGTGATTGCCCCTATAAGGATCATTAGGATGTAAGTAACTTGCATCTACTTTTCTCTATCGATTAAATATTCCGCAAAACTTTTGAGCGATTTCCTGTTTTCTGTTTCTAGCGCTAGCTTTTCTAAGGCCATAAAACCTTGATCAAAGTACTCATTCATTTTGTCTGCTGTCAACTCGTGAATACCAATTTGATCATAAATTTCAGTCACTGCCTTTACTTTTTCGGCAGGATCGAATTCTTTTTTATCCAACCAATTTTGAAGTGCTGCACGCTGCTCTTGATTGGCTAATTCTAAGGCCTTTAGCAGCAAAAAGGTCTTCTTGTTTGATATGATATCACCGCCCACTTGCTTTCCAAATTTGGCTTGATCGCCATACACATCGAGCATATCATCCTTGAGCTGGAAGCCGATACCAATTTTAACCCCAAAATCATAAAGCAAATCTGCATTCGCTATTCCTGCGTCTGCGAGTAATGCCCCAAGCTTTAAGCTATAGCCCAAAAGGACAGCCGTTTTAAGCCTGATCATATTAATGTAGGTGCTTTCGCTCACCGATGGCAACGACTCGAAATTCATGTCTAGTTGTTGGCCTTCGCAAACACCTGCAGCGGCTTCATTGAAATCTTTAATGATTTGTTTGAGGTTACCCGGAGCGTCCAATAAAAGGTCGTAGGCCTTGACCATCATAACGTCACCAGAAAGAATGGCCGTACTTGCATTCCATTTCTCATGGACTGTCGCTTGGCCTCTGCGCAATGGCGCATTGTCCATAATATCGTCATGCACCAAAGTGAAGTTATGGAAGACCTCCACTGAGATGGCTTGATCGATTATTTTTTCAGGATCGTTTTCAAAAAGCTTGTAGGCCAGCAGCACCAGCAAAGGACGCATACGCTTGCCACCCAACGACATAATGTATCGAATGGGCTCATAAAGCTCCTTTGGCGCTTGGCCATATTGTAATTGTGCTAATCGGTTATTTACGAGCTTTACGAGCTCTAGGTGATTCTCGGTCATCCTCAGCAAATATTAAATCAATTGTACGCCTGTCGATATCCGTAGACTTCACTCGAATCTTTACGCCATCGCCTAGGGTTATCATTTTTTTATTCTTTTTACCGATCACACGGTAGTTTTTTTCATCGAACTCATAATAATCATCGTCCATTTCGGACATGCGCACCATGCCTTCGCATTTCGTTTCTGTGATTTCGATAAAAATACCCCATTCCGTTACGCCACTTACAATACCATCGAAGACCTTGTCTTCAGCCATTGACATGAACTCAACTTGTTTGTACTTAATCGAAGCACGCTCGGCATCGGCTGCCCTTTTCTCTCGTTCAGAAGCGTGGACACAAAGCTGTTCTGTATCTTCCTTATCAGCAGACTTATCCCCATCTAAATACTGTTGGAGTAGCCTATGCACCATCATATCTGGATAACGCCTGATGGGTGAAGTGAAATGTGTGTAGTGAGCAAAGGCCAAACCAAAGTGTTTGTCTTCGGCTGTTGTGTATTTGGCTTTCGACATACTGCGAATGGCCAATTGCTGTAACACGTTCTGTTCTGGCTTTCCTTCAATATTGCTTAAAAGAGTATTCAATGATTTGGAGATTCCTTGCTTCTCCACCTCTACTTTATGGCCAAATCGCATGGCAAAGTTAGAGAAGGTAGTAAGCTTTTCAGGATCGGGATCACCGTGGGTTCTGTAAACAAATGTTTTTGGGCTGGCTTTTGTACCCTGACTGAAGATGAATTCTGCCACTCGCTTATTGGCCAACAACATAAATTCTTCAATCAATTTGTGGGCATCCTTTCTTTCCCTTGGGAAAATGCCTAAAGGCTTTCCTTTTTCATCCAGCTTAAATTTTACTTCAACCGTTTCGAAATTGACAGCCCCATTCTTAAATCGTTTGTCTTTCAAATGAAGCGCCAGTCGATTCAAGTGATTGACCTCTTCAGCAAAATCACCCTCGCCAGATTCAATGCGTTCTTGTGCGTCTTCATAAGCAAAACGCCTGTCGGAATGAATGATAGTTCTACCGAACCATTCCTTCTTAATATTGGCCTGCTCATCCAATTCAAACACCGCAGAAAACGTTAATTTATCTTCGTTAGGCCTCAGCGAACAAAGTCCGTTAGAGAGCCTTTCTGGCAACATAGGAATAGTACGGTCTACCAAATAGACCGAAGTCGCTCGATTGACCGCTTCTTTTTCTAAATCCGTTTTTTGCTGCACATAATGGGTTACGTCTGCTATGTGTATGCCTACTTCTGTAATGCCGTTGCCCAAGTCTTTGATAGAAAGCGCATCGTCAAAATCTTTAGCGTCTGCTGGATCGATCGTAAAAGTGGTGACAGGACGGAAATCTCGTCTTTTCTTAATTTCTGCTGCTGTGATTTTCTCGGATATAGTCTCTGCTTCTGCTTCGATATTTTCTGGAAATTCTAGCGGAAGGCCAAACTCAGCAATAATAGAGTGAATCTCTGCATTATGTTCGCCAGCTTTGCCTAGGATTCTTGTGATTTTACCTTCTGGTTTTTTATTTCTTTCTGGCCAATCAGTGATTTTTAGAATGACTTTGTCATTGTGTTTTGCACCATTTAACTCGTGAAGTGGAACAAAGATGTCGTAAAACATCTTCTTAAAATCTGGGATAACAAAAGCATAGCGAGTAGACATTTCTAACCTACCAACGAACTCGTCTCTATGTCTTTCTAGTATTTCTACTACCCTTCCCTCTCGGTTTTTACCTCTCTTGCGAGAATTTACTTCAACGGCTACTCGGTCATCGTCCAAAGCACCCATCATATCTTCCGATGAAATCCAAATATCCTCGTCTGTGGTCCCATCTGGGGTCACATAAGCGAAGCGGGCGTTGACAAAGTCCACAGTACCTAAAAGAGCCGAACTCGAGGCGCCTTCTGCTTTCTGCGGCTTAGGCTTGTCGCCTTCTTTATCCATTGTGAAGGATCCGTTGCGCAGCTTTCTGAGTACTCCTTTGTCTTCTAATCTGAAGATAAGCTCTGTAACAATGCGCTTTGCATTTTGATCGCGAACGTTCAGCGCTTTAACAATTTGTTTGATTTGATAGCCTCGACCTGGGAATTTGCTTAAAAAGTCTAAAATAAGCGGTTCAAGATGCTTAGTGTTCGTACTCGTATTTTTCTCGTTGGCCTGGCCTTGTTTTTTTCTACCCATAAAGGAGGGGTGTTTTGTTTAGTCTAAAATTAGAAAGAAAATAAGGAAAGCTGGGAAGAACACCAATGTTTTTAGAGGATGAAAATTCGATCTTGATTTAAAGTCGGTAATTGCTGAATTCTAAGGTAAACTTGCGCTAAAACTGACACATCCTTTTTACAGTATTCAGCGATTCGCTCTAAATCATTCTCTTGGTAATAAACATGGTTGACTTGGCTGCCATCAATGTCATCCTTACTTGTGGGAATATCTAAAATTGCGGCTAACAGATCTAGTGACGTGTAATGCTTGTAGTCGCCAAATTTCCACATATCAAGTGTGTCTAAATGCGGAATTTCCCATGGTTTTTTACCCGAAAGCTGAAGCACTTTGGGTACAGTAATATTGTTAATTACCATTCTACGAGCGATATAAGGAAAGTCAAACTCCTTTCCATTGTGAGCGCATAATATCAGTTTTTTAGGGTTGAATTTTTCTTCGATCAAAGCTTTGAATTCTTTGAGTAACTCTACTTCATCATGTCCTGAAATATCCTTGATTCTTAAAGTAGGACCACCCTCCTCTTCTTCGTTTATAAACCCGACTGCAATCGAGATCACTTTACCGAATTCCGAATAAATGGCTGCCTGTCCATAGAGTTCTGAGGGAGAAAGATCATTCGGATTCCGTAAGAAAGAGGCCTTCTTATCCCAAAGTTTTTGAATTCTTTCAGGGATTTCCGAGTACTCTTTATAGGCAGCAGCTGTCTCAATATCAAGAAAAAGAAGGTTGGCAAAGTCTGTCATTTGGTCGGCTTTAAGGTGTTCAACGGATATACTAATTAAACATAATCAAGTTAATTTATTAAAATAAAAGTTATATATCTAAATTCTCTCAAGAAAAAGCATAAAAAAACCTCTTGACATTAAAGGCAAGAGGTCATTTTATGTTCATTATTAGTCTTAATTTCTATTTACCGCATTCAAGTTATCGAAAGCTTCTTCAAGTCTTTTAACGATGCTATCCTCTCCTTTTCTCAACCATACACGCGGGTCATATGATTTCTTATTTGGAGAATCTTCGCCCGATGGGTTGCCAATCTGGCCTTGTAAGTAGTCTTTTTTCTCGTTGTAGTAGTTATGAATGCCTTCCCAGAATGCCCACTGAATATCAGTATCAATGTTCATTTTAATTGAACCGTAAGAAGTTGCTTCTTTGATTTGAGCAGGATCTGAACCAGAACCACCATGGAATACGAAGAAAACAGGCTTGTCTTCCGTATTAAACTTAGCCTTGATGTAATCCTGAGAGTTTTTCAAAATTTCTGGCTTCAGCTCAACATTACCTGGCTTGTACACCCCATGCACGTTACCGAAAGAAGCGGCTACCGTAAAAATATCACCTACTTGCCTTAACGCATCCCAAGCTTGGGCTACTTCTTCTGGCTGAGTATAAAGTCTTGATGAATCTACATCAGTATTATCAACACCATCTTCTTCCCCTCCAGTAATGCCAAGTTCAATTTCAATGCCCATTTCAATAGCATTCATTCTTTTGAAGTACGCTACACTGATTTCGATATTTTCATCAAGTGATTCTTCAGATAAATCCAGCATGTGAGTACTGAATAAAGGTTGGCCATGAGTTTTGTAGTATTTGTCACCAGCATCCAACAAACCATCAATCCATGGCAGTAATTTTTTTGCAGCATGGTCAGTGTGTAAGATGACCGGAACGCCATAATGAACGGCCATTTGATGCACGTGCATAGCGCCAGAAATAGCGCCTTGAATTGAAGCATTATAATTGTCGTTGCTAAGCGATTTACCAGCATAAAATGCTGCGCCACTTACAGAAAACTGAATGATCACGGGTGAATTCACTTTGCTAGCCACTTCCAATACAGCATTGATCGTGTTAGTACCCGTAACGTTGACCGCAGGTAGGGCAAACTCATTTTCTTTAGCGTAAATTAAACAGTCTTTCAGCTCTTGGCCGTAAAGTACTCCACTTCTAAATCTCGACATATTTTTGGTGTTTATTTCTGAATTATGATTGGGCAAAGAAACAAAAAATTCCGCTCTAATTGAGCCCATCAGCACAGTTTACTAAGGCTATAAAACACTTATAGCGCAAAAGTGCGCCATAAGTAAAGTAAACTATAATAGAAATGGAGGAAATTACTTTTTGGAGGTTCTCTACTTCGTCTAACAAATAGCTACCCTTCCAAAACGTAATTGAAAGTACGGAAACTTGTGCAGTTTACCATACCAAGCCTTTGTTTGGGGTTGGCGTAAACAATTATGCAATCGTTTGAAACAGCCCAAATTTTAAATTACGAAACTTAATTTTTTTGAAAATAAATTTGGTCACTCGCGCAGTTAGGCTAATTTATTAGGCGTAATTTCGAAATACATCAAAATAACTACTGAGGAACATACTATGAAAAGCGGACAAGTTACGCTTAAGGACATAGCCAAAGAATTGAACATCTCTTGTTCAACTGTTTCTAGGGCGCTGAAAGATTTTCCTGGAATCAGCCCTAAAACAAGAAAATCGGTTGTTGACCTCGCCAAAAAATACAATTACCGCCCCAATGCCATTGCCTTGAGTCTTAGGTCTCAAAAAACCAATACTATTGGGGTTATCATTCCCGAAACTGTGCATTTCTTCTTTTCAACTGTCATTAGCGGTATTGAAGACGAAGCCATGGCAGAAGGTTATAATGTCATGATTTGCCAATCGAATGAATCCTATGAGCGCGAAGCGGATAGTATTGATGCTTTGATGGGTGCAAGAGTTGATGGTTTGCTCGTCTCAATTTCGAGAGAGACCTCTGACCTTAAACATCTCCAAAAAGTAAGAGATGAAGGCACTCCATTGGTTTTCTTTGATCGTTTGGTTGAAGGCATGAATGCCTCAAGTGTTGTGGTAGACGATTATCAGGGTGCTTATGATGCAACTGTCCATTTGATAGAACAGGGTTGCAAAAACATCGTGCACCTAGCTGGACCAAAAAACTTGATTCTTTGTAGAAAAAGAAAGGAAGGCTATATAAGCGCCTTAGAGGATTTTAATATGCCCATTGATGAATCTTACATTGTAGAATGCAGAGAAGGTAATCAAGAAATGGCGCATAAGATATTCTCAACGCTATTGAATAGCGGAAAACCAATTGATGGCGTTTTTGCCAATAATGACATGACAGCGCTCGGTGTTTTGGCTGCCGCCAAAGAGCATAAAATCAAAGTACCGGAAGATTTAGCGGTCATTGGTTTTAGTAATTGGCAATTTTGTAGCATGCTAGATCCTGCGTTGAGTAGCGTAAGTCAGTCAGGTTATGAAATGGGTCGCGAAGCGGTTCGACTCATGTTTCAAGAAATTAACAATGTGGACGAAAATAGGAAGAGTCATATTTCTATTCTCGACACCGAGGTGGTGGCTAGGACTTCTTCGATCCGAAAAAAATAATTACCTCCACTGCAAACGTTTGTAAGATGCGCAATGCCAATACGCCATTCGGTTAATCCTTCCTTGCTTCACAAGCTCCATTATTTTCTTTAATATTATTGCTTATTGAGTTCTCATTGAACTCAAATATCAACTGCAATAAGAAAAAATGAATTTTAGAAATCATAGCGTAGGTAACGTAATAGAACACAAGATCGGTGGCAGTAGCATAGAAGGCAAAACAGATGCGCACCGCTTTAAATTAACAGCCTACAATAGTCAAATCATTAGAGTTCAAGTTTCAAAATACAATGAGTTTGAAGAGTATCCTTATGCCGTAATTCTTGCGCCTGAGGCTCAATCGGCTTCCATCATAGAGAGTGAACATCAATTCTCACTCATTTCAAATGACCTTAAATGCTATGTTCAGAAAAACCCCTTTAGGCTTCGTTTTGAAAACCGTAATGGAGAACTACTCAATGAAGATGATAACACCTTCGGTATAAGCTGGTTGGCAGAAGAGGTGACTTGCTATAAGCAATTGGCCGATGATGAGATTTTTCTTGGCTTGGGAGAAAAAACTGGTGGTCTAAACCGAAGAGGAAGTTCCTACACTAACTGGAATACGGATGCATTTGGGTTCAATAATGATACTGACCCGCTTTATGTCTCTACACCCTTTTATATTGGGGTGAGAGAGGGAAAGCCTTACGGCATCTTCTTCGATAATACGCATAAAAGCCATTTCAATTTTGGCGCTTCGAACAATGATCGTTTTGCCTATTTCAGCGCAGAAGCAGGGGACATGAATTACTACTTTATCCAAGGGGATACGGTTGGGGATATTATTCAGCAATACACCGCCCTAACGGGTAGAATTGAAATGCCTCCACTTTGGAGTTTAGGCTTTCAGCAGTGCCGTTACAGTTATTACCCTGAATTTGAAGTAGAAACGATTGCCAAAACTTTCAGAGATAAAAAAATCCCTGCGGATGTGATCTACCTCGACATCCACTATATGGAAAACTATAAGGCCTTTACCTTCGATG
>JBLIES010000046.1:0-19946 GCA_047633135.1 Roseivirga sp. | reverse complement strand
GAAAAAGCGGTAAAAGGCTATTATTTAAGTTTTGAAACGTTTCTTGGCCTCGATCATTCAGGAAAAGCCTATTGCATCCCTAAAAAGAAAGAGTGGGGGATTGACCCTTCTGAA
The DNA here is from genome assembly GCA_047633135.1 of Roseivirga sp. Taxonomy (GTDB): domain Bacteria; phylum Bacteroidota; class Bacteroidia; order Cytophagales; family Cyclobacteriaceae; genus Roseivirga. The sequence goes on along the minus strand of JBLIES010000046.1, from coordinate 19,832 downwards.
AATGAAAGTTGGACTGACTATACTGGGGTAGAAAAATCCATTAAGACAAGCATCGAAGAAAGACAGGCCCCTCTGTGCTGGCAGAAACACAAAGATTCATACTCAGCTTTCTTTATTGTTTGGTGGTAGGTTTCTTTGATCCTCTATTAGAGGAAACGTTCGATTTGGCTGCAGTATCTGAACAGATCACAAAAAACAAGATCCATTTTTACTGATCCTTCCGATGCATTATAGTAAGACGGTTTGGGTCTCAAATCATCAATAAGACATCACGTTTCTATATTTAATAAAACGGATAGCCTGTCAGATCGAGTGAATGTCCACAGCGCCTTAGCGATGGGGAAATTTGTACCCCGTCCGCCTCAGGAGGATCGAGAACCGTTAAGTAAGATTTTTTTTATTCTTATTGACTTAGAACAACCTTCGGACTTGTCATCTGAGATAAAAAACTTTCTATTAAATCCCCAGAATGACTGGTCGGGAGAACAGGGAAGTCAAACCAATCTTGCATTTTCTTTCCGAACCCAAGCTTGTTCAAGTAACTATCTAAGGCAAGGTTTAAGCCTTTGGTGTAGATCGGATGATCTGCCCCAAGAGGATCTTCGTGGTATAAATCGTTTTGGGCAAATCCTTCAAAAACAGGCCCCGTTATCGTTATGCCAAAATCTTGAGGGTTTTGACCAATGGGACTGTGAATCGTGGTAGTAAATAGGTGCCAAAACGCAGACTGAATGCAGTTTCTCTCAAACAATTGCTTCACAACTTCCAGTGCATCAATCGTTTCTTGCTCTGTTTGGGAGGGAAATCCATACATGAGGTACGCATGAACCAATACGCCCTGTTCGGAAAAATTATGAGTGACTCTGGTAACTTGAGCAATATCAACACCCTTCTTCATTTTGGCCAATAGCCTGTCCGAGGCTACTTCCAGACCACCCGTTACGGCGATGCAACCCGACTTGGCCATTAATTGACACAGCTCCGCGTCAAAGGTCTTTTCAAATCGAATATTCGTCCACCAAGTGATGCTTAGGTTTCGCTCTATCAATTTCTCTGAAAGAGCCCTGAGCATTTTAGGTGGAGCGGCTTCGTCCACAAAGTGGAAACCAGTGATACCCGTATCGCTAATTATTTTCTCAATTTTATTGACCAAATCATTGGCCGTGGTATTTTGGTAATTTCCAATGTAATCTAAGCTCACATCGCAAAACGAACACTGCTTCCAATAGCAGCCGTGAGAAATAGTCAGTTTGTTCCACCGGTCATCCGTCCACATGCGGTGCATCGGGTTTACGACATCTAGAAAGGACAAGTATTTTTCAAAAGGCAATCCCGCATAATTGGGGGCGGGCAAGTTCTTGTGGTGGAAAATGGTGTTTGGGATTTTATCCTTGTACACCACTCGTTTTTTCTCGAGTACAAAAGTTCTTTCCAGTTCATTGATGTCCACCTTCCCTTCGATGTACTTCACTATTTTGAGCAGAGGACCTTCTCCATCATCCAATGAGATGAAATCAATGAATTCAAAAATTCTTGGATCTTCAATAGACCGCAATTCTGTGTTGCAATATCCTCCGCCAAAGGCAACTTTTACTTCGGAAAAAAACTGCTTTATAAATTGAGAACAGCGCAATGCGGCAAACAAGTTTCCTGGAAAGGGAATGGTAAAGCAGACCAAATCAGGAGCGTGTCTCTGAATGCGTTCTTCCAAAATCGCCAACATTTCATCTTCAATCAGCGTGGGCTGATAATTCAAAAACTCCTGTATTCGATTGAAGCTACTGGCCGAAGTGGCAATCTGTTCGGCATATTTAGTGAAGGAGAAAAACTCATCTACATTGGCTTGGATAAAGTCACCTATTTCTTCAATAAATAAGGTAGCATGATGTTTTGCTCTATCGATCACTCCCAGATCGCCAGCGGCCCATTTTATTTCGGGATTGACTTTCGACAATCGATGTCCGACGGGAAGGAAATTAGCGCCCAAGATGGTGTTGGCTGTTTCGATATCCTGTTTTTGGAGAAATCCAATAATGACGTCGACCCTTGAAATGTACTGCTCTTTCATTTTCCGAAGCCGCGGATAATGATTGTTCTGCGTGTCCGCTGCTTCCTGGAAAATAGAGCGTAGAAAATTGCTTGTGAATACGGAGGTGAATAGCTCAATACTCAAATCGAAATGCGAAACGGATACGTCCTTTGATTCTAGAAACCCTTTGATATAAGAAGTAGCCGGGTAAGCCGTGTTCAACTGAGTAAAGGGTGGCGTAACTAAAAGGATTTTTGCTTGCACGCGGCAAAGATAGGGTTCCCTAGAAGGAAATGGATTGAAAACGCGTCTTTTCCAATTTGCCAAATGCAATAGGCACCGCCATGAATATGAGCTGCTTATGGCTCGATGGCGCCCAGCACCAACAATCAAATATAAATGACCGCTCGGCTTGCCTCTCCAGTTTTCGTGTAAAACGGGCCAAAGTAGCGAAGCAGACTTTAAGCAATGGGCAAAGCCACTACCTTTAACGCAAACCTTACCACTAATCGAAAAACATGAACCAATCAAAAATCACATTGCTCATAGTAGTGCTGTTCATGAGCTGCCATCACAGTTTTTCCCAATGTGCAGATCCCTCAAATATTTACACTTTCGTTTACGATGGCCACTCATATGAAGTAGTGAAAGAAAATAAAACTTGGACAGAAGCATCGGCCTGTGCGGTAAGCCGCGATGGATATTTGGCGGAGATGAATGATGAACAAGAGCAAACTGCGATTTTTATGGAATTAACTGAGAATGCTGGTATCACTATTTCCAGTACTCAGAATCAATTTGGAACGGCATCTATTTGGCTAGGTGGGAGTGATGCTGGCGCCGAAGGGAACTGGATTTGGGATGGGGACAATGACGGCATTGGCCCTCAGTTTTGGAGTGGCGGGCCAAGTGGAACCGTTGTGGGTGGACTTTATAACAATTGGGGAATCAATCCCGCAGAACCTGATAATTCTGGAGGACAAGACTACCTGACCCTCATCATCAAACCAACGGCCGTTAACTTTGGCCTATGGAACGATTTGATAGCATCGAACAGCATCTATTATTTGATCGAGTATAGCGGCGTTCTTTCCATTGAAAATGTAGAATTGAACAGCAACCTTAGCATCTATCCCAACCCCTTCAGCAATTATATAGCGATTGACAATACCAACTCCGTAGCAATTGATAAGTTGGAAATTGTGACTCTCTTGGGTCAAAAAATAAAAACCATTGGTGCAGATGGAATGGTGGAGAATAAGATAGATGTTTCCGATCTAAACAATGGGGTTTACCTACTCCAAGTGCATTTTGAAAATGGAAAAATCATTGGCCGAAAGATCGTAAAATAGGGCTTATTCCTTTTTGATAAAGTGATAAAGCCAAAGGCCTTGAAGGCTATAAAGAAAAGGCTGTAGCTCGTTTTAATCGGATTTAACCCAATCTGAATCTTGAGATGAGGCGATCCACAACGAGCAAAGCTAAAATACTCAGTACTGCAAACAGGGCCAGTTGAGAGTGAATGATAGATGAATCAAACTGCCAATCTGGACCATGATTTGACACGCTAAATTTTGCCCCTTTACCACCCGTAAGACCTAAGCCGACAGCGCCAATAAAAAGAACACCTATTAACATCCACCCAAGCTTTGAAATGACAGGCACATATTCAGACGCAGGCTGCTCACGCAACGACACCTGCGCATTAATTTTCTCCAGAATATTTTTGGTGAAGTCTGGCGATGGAGTAGGCTCATCAAAATTTCCTTTCAGCAGCTCTTTTATCTTTCTATCGTTTTCCTTCATGCTATGCTGTTTTTGCTTGTTTCAGGCGCAGTTGCCATCAGCGAAAATAATATTTTCCGTGCACGGTGCATTTTAACTCTCACATTGCTCTCAGAGAGATTGGTGATTTTGGCCATCTCAATGGTCGACAGATCCTTATCGTAATACAATTGCAGCAAGAGCTGCTGTGTGCCCTCCAATTTAGCAATAGCAGACCTTAATCTCATTTCACGTTCTTCTGTCGATTCTAAATTTAATCGCTCTATCATCTCTTCTTCCGAAGATGTTTCGCTCATGTAATCCTTTATATCCAATTGCTTCGTCTTATTTTTTCTCTGGCGGGAAATGCTCATGTTGTAGGCAATACGAAATATCCAGGTGGAGAATTTGGCTTCTTTTCTAAAAGTTTTCAGCTTTTCAAACACTTTTAGAAAAGTGTCTTGTGCCACTTCCTCCGCATCTTCCCTGTTGTGCAATACCTTAATACATATATTAAAGACATTATTTTTGTGACGCTCAACCAACACAGCAAAAGCAGAGGTATCCCCTGCCAATACTTTATCGATAAAAAACTGGTCTTCTTGTTTGAGCATTCTCGAAGCCTACTGTCTGTTTAATTGAGCGTCTGTCAATACATTAATGAGTCTGAGCTAGAAAGTTTGATAGCAACGCGCACGCAGCTCTAAAAATATGGACTTGACTTTGGCCAATGACTGTTTTTAGAACAAGCGGAAGGACGCTAGCGCACTTTATTGTCAGACTCTAGTCTCCTCTTTTACTAGCGGCCACATAATGGCTAACCACCAAGCCTATACCTGCGAAGAGGAAAATCATAGAAGGAAAAGCGACTTCCTCATCTAGCAATTCAGCAGACACAAAAAGATTGGCAACCACAATACCTATTCCCACTCCAATAGCCATTATGCCAAGCTTCAATCCCCATTTCCCCTCTTTAATGGGCTTGTTGAATAATTCTGCACTGGCCCCATTTTCAATTAACGCCATACGCTCTTTGTTTCTCGTCATCAGATAGATGTATGCAATTCCAAATACCGCAGCGAATAGCGAAAGGGGGATTAAGATTTCTTCATTCATGATTTTTGTTTTTTTGATTTACACTTCTTTGACGCAGCAGTTCTGAATTCATTACACAAAACCTAAAAATGACTTGTGAATTTCTGCTTGGGCACTCCTGCAAAGGTCGAAAATAGCTGCTTCCAAGAGTAGTGACACATAAAGCTAAGAACATTTAGCTTTTGATAATTTCATCCTTTACTAGGAAAAGTCGAGGACATGTAGGATAAAGCGGTTTTCTGGCCGCTATCGCTTTAAGCCAATCGAAGAGTAACAATGGGCAAGAACACCGACATGTCAAAATTTCAGTACTTTACAGCGAATCAAACGTTGGCCAAGACCCACAAGGTATTGGAACGGCTAGCAGAAGGAAGGCACCTTCTCGCAGTAAACCACCCACATTGATATGTTCCAAACCTTCTCCCTGATATTTCTGATCGCTTCGCTTCTAAGTGTCATCAATTACCGTTGGCTCAAGCTGCCCTCTACCATCGGGACTATGATCCTTGCTTTAGTGGCTACAGTGCTGCTCACTTTGGCAAAACCTTTGCTGCCAGAGGTATATGAGATGATGTGCAACATGATCATAGGAGCTGATTTTAAAACGCTGCTCTTGGATGTGATGTTGAGCCTCTTGCTTTTTGCAGGTGCCATACATGTAGACATAGCCGATCTCAAAAAGGAAAAGTGGTCCATCATGCTGTTCGCCACGCTAGGCGTAATTATATCTACCTTAATTGTGGGTGGCCTCTTGTTTCTCGTCGCGCCCTTCTTCGGTGTGGAGATTCCTATCGGGTATGCCATGCTTTTCGGCGCGCTCATTTCACCGACAGATCCGATCGCAGTTCTGGCCATTCTCCAGAAGGCAGATATCAGCAAATCCCTAGAATTGAAAATCGAGGGGGAATCCTTATTCAACGATGGTGTAGGTGTGGTAGTTTTCACCTCGGTGCTCTTGATCGTAGGCGGCAACTCTACAGCGGCTGAACTGAGTGGCGAAGTACTTCACGTCTTCCTTTTGGAGGCAGTAGGGGGGATCCTATTTGGTCTACTGCTGGGCTGGCTCTCGCTCAAATTGATGAAAACCGTCAAGGAAAATGGAGAACTAGTCACCATATTGACTCTGGCGACTGTGCTGGGTGGCTATGCCGTGGCTCAACTCATTGGTACTTCGGGGCCTTTGGCCATGGTGGTTGCGGGTCTGTATATTGGCAATGGAGTCAATCACAAGGTACTGGGAGAAGAATCACAGAAGACCATCAACGGTTTCTGGAAAATCTTGGATGAGAGTCTGAATACGGTACTATTTGTGCTGATAGGATTCAGTGTCCATCTCATCGACCTCCAGATCAATGTAATAGGGCTTGGTTTTGCAGCCATAGTCATCGTTTTGATCGGTCGGATACTCTCCGTAATCTTGCCTTTTTCTCTATTGAATTTCAAAGACCACGACTTCTGGAAGACAAGTTCCGTACTGATCTGGGGTGGCCTGCGTGGCGGAATTTCCATAGCCCTAGCCCTCAGCCTGCCAGAGGAGTACTTTGCGAATGAAATCTTCCTGCTGACCTTCATGGTCGTTTTGTTTTCCATTCTCGCTCAAGGCCTGTCGATCTCGGCTTTGGTAAGGAGGTTGTTTTCGAAGTGATGCCAACCTGCGGCACCTAAGGCCTCATTAGCCCCATCAGATATTTAGCGTCTAAAACCCGCTGCGTCAATGATCCTTTCCCGCCAAGCTGCACCACACGTATCCATACTTTTCTGCAGGACTTTTGGTTTGATTCGTTCCTTTTGGAATGAGCCAATGCTGAATAGGAGAGAGTTAGAATGAGTGAAGATGCAATAAAAGAAGAATGACTGCAGGGTTATAAGGATCAGGATGCCAACTGCCTTTAGCTTCATCACATGTGTGATTCGCTTACATATGCTGTGCACATATTGGTTTGTTGAGTCTACACAATTGCGTCTTGAATACAGATTCCTTTGCACCACGAGTATTGTGTTGAAGAGAAATTCCCACCAATTAGAAATTATATCCTCATAAACCATTCGGTACAAATTAGTACAAAACTTCAGGCTGACGAAACACAACAAAGCTTCAATTATTTACTCACCACTAGTTTTAAAGACGTACCATTTTCAAAACGGATAAAGTAAAATCCTGCATTCCAACTTTCCACTCCAATAGTTTTGGTTTCACTGCGGATTAAGGTCCCATAATAAACCACTTGACCTACAGTATTGTACACCCTAAAAGCTAAATCATCCGTACTGTTAGATTCCATCTTAAACGAATGCTTAGCCGGATTAGGATATAGATTAATAATCGTGCTAATTACGGGCTCCTTTACCATTAATGGATTGCCATTGAATGCATTGTAACTAGGGGTCATAAGCGTAAATGATCCCGTTCCATTTACATACCTCCCATAACTAATGTCGCTGGTTTGTTCTCCGAAGCTAGTTTCATCCATTAAATCAAGGTTATGATCAGAGAAGAGCAAACTTTCTCCTGCACCACTTAACTTAAAGTTTGCGTGTAAACCTGTTTGTAAAGTGTCTTTATCAGCCCAAATAATTAAATAGTCATTGGCATTGAGGGTTGTTCCTGAAGGGAAAGTCCATTTAGTAAGTTCAGCAGCGTTATCTGTTAGGTAATAGCCATCTAACGCAACAGCAAAAGAAGAGTTATTGTACAACTCAATCCAATCATCAAACTCACCATCTTGATCCGTTACATAAGAGCTGTTAGCCGCCATCACTTCATTGATAACGATGCCTTTCTCGATTTCCAAATCGTAAAACTCATACTCTGCTCTCACTGGAGAAAACATTCCTGCATCGGCATTTTCTGCATAAATGTAGTATTGCATATCAGAAAGACCAACGGCAATAGCAACCCCATAAGTTCCATCTCCTGCCGCTCCATCGTTGTGGGCGCCATCGTCAAATAGGGGTGTTTTGATGAAGCGGTCTATTTCTTTTTCTCTCGCGCCTAAGTAAGCATTGGTCGCATTGCTGATTACAGCAGTAATAGTAATGGTGGCATTTTGTGCAATAGCTGCTGGAGTTGTAATGTTAGAAATGGTAGGTGGAATAGCCGTTAATTCAGGCAATGTATTTAAATAGGTATGTCTTGAATCCATTAATTGAGCAATACCATATATACCAGAAACCGTGTTGTTGATGTTACTTTGGAAATCTTCGTATGTATAAAATTTCAGAGGGTCAGCTAGCACATCAGCATCAATGATAGCTTGCATGCTATCAATTCTATCTGAATAGAGATCATTCGCAATATTTTCCAACAAGAAGGTCCTCATGTGGGCAAAGTACATGTTTCTGTAGGTGGTGTTCTCTAGCACTTGTTGAATAATAGGGAAGTCGGAATTGCTGTTAAAATAAGGATCTAATTGTTGCATTCCAACGAGTGTGTTTGGCGCATCTCCCATACCAAAAGTCCCAAAACATAAATTCACATCCCAAAGAATATGGTTAAATCGGCCACTGACATCTTTATATATGTAGTAGTTGTGCGCAATGTTCAATGGCGAGTCTAAATTAGCAAAGGTGTTACTAAAAGCGATGGACCAAATGTGTCTATCGATATTCAAAACCTCTTCTATGGCTGTTGGAGTATTGTTTAAGGTATCTAGCATGTTCATCACATCTACATATCCATAATCAGACTTTAACTCATAATACTTTTCATAACAAATCGTATCGCTATTTAAGTAGCCCCAAATAGGAGCTCCTGAGGGTGGCTGAAATCCTGGACAACCTGCACCAGGTGGGCCTTGAACAGTTTCTCCTTTAAAGAATGCGCCATTGTCTTCCCAATAATGGTTTTTAATAAAGTCTTTATTGATATTTTCTACATTGGTGTATAAACCATAAAGTATACCATTTACGCTTACATTGGTGAAGTTTGCTTGTGGCGCCGTAGTGTATTTTCTAGCAATTTCGTAAGCCAACACTTCTCTAATACAACTTGGATCGCGCCAAATATTAGACAGTTTTAGGGTTTCATATCCCTCTACATTTTGAGAGCCTATAGTATAGTCTAGCTTAATGCTAAAAGGATTTTTGGTGCGGTTTATATCATATGAACTGTTGCCTTTGTATTTCACTCCACAACTGTCATAAACCACTCCATTAATAGACACAGTTGCTACTAATCTTTCCCCGATGTCATTCGCATAATAGGTATCCAATAGTGCATCCCAATTGGAATCAAAAAAGCTTATTTCTATATCGTTAATGGTGTTAATGTCGTAAAATCCTTGACTACAACTAGCTAAGCTAGCCACAGTTAAAGCAGCACTCATTATCAATTTCTTCATATTTTGACTTCTTGTCTAGCCCTTAGATCAAGAGGAAACGAAAAGGTTTAATCTAAGACACGTTTCTACTTATAAACGGCGTGTGGCATTAAACAAAAAAAGGAGCCATCACGGGTTCCTTTTTTACTCCTTGTACATTTAGCAGCTACGGTACTCCACACCCAGTACCTCGTTACTACTTGGTTGTTCCGCTTTATTGGCTACTACCTGGCCATGTACTGCTCCGTATTCTAAGGTAAAACCAAACGAAGTTTTCAACATAAAGTGACCTTGTGCTGATAGGTTTCAACATAAGCTGTTCCTCGTTTTACAACAGCAAATGCTCTATGCAGCAGCTTGTTTCTTATGATATTTAGTGTACTCATCTTGTTTTTATTTGCAGCTATGCGTTTATGGAAATATGCTTTGAGTTCAGCATCGCATCCTACGGCGGAATTTGCCGCAGTAGTCAATAAGGCCTTTAAGTTTTTATTGGCGTAGTTGCTCACTTTTGCTTTGGAGTTTAGGCTTGTTCCGGACTGGTAAGAAAATGGAGTTAATCCACAATAACAAGCCAGCTGGCGGCTGTTTTAAAATGCATGAAAACATCGAGTTACAACAATTAAATTATAGGCCGCGATAGGGCCAATACCCTTGATAGATAGTAACAAGTTGAAGGTTCTTTTAACCTCTTCATCACCATTTATGAGAACTTTCAATTCAGCTTCCACAATGTCAATCGATTTCGTTAACTCTTTTATCATCTTCTCTTCGATGGAGAAAAGATGCGAGTGATCCGTCTTCTTATAGATCCGTTTTAATTCCCCTACAGAAGCCATGTAGCCTGCCCGCTGCCCTACCATTTTTGATCGGAGTCCAATGAGTTTCTTCATTTTTTGAAGAAGAGCTGAAGGCAGCTTAGTTTCTTTGATGGTATCTCTGCGCAGGTGTGCATATTCGGCTATTCTTATAGCGTCCACCCGGTCGTTCTTGCCCCTTACCATGCCCAGTGACCGTTTGATCTCTAAAGCAGGAACCATACAGTAAAAGACATTCTTCTTTTCCAGAAAAGCAGCCAACTCCATACCGTAAATACCTGTATGTTCGAAGCAGACGAGCAGTTCAGCGATCTTCACTTTGGCTGTTTTGCGCGCCCAGGTGAGCATGGCTTAAAAGCCTTTTTTGCTGTTTTCAAACTGTTCATGCTTCTTGCTCAGGTGCAGATAAGCATCAAGAGTGGCTTTTGATAAATCAATTCCCAGCGTTTCAACAATGTTTTTCATATTTTTGAATTTAGTAATGAAGTTGCCTGTCGCTAAAACCTTAAAAAGACCTTGTGTCTACTCTTCTAAATGGCGCTGACAACGGGTTAAAAGAATGGGGACTAATACGGAGCATAGGACTGATATTCCTAGCTGGGTTTAAAGTTCACCCCATTCTTTTTTTATTGACAATTTTGGGGAAGTTATGAGTCTCCCCCGACCCCCCTCTTTTCAACATCATTATCAACATTGATTGTTAATTAAAGAGGATGGTACAAACCTAAAGGCAGGGTTTACCTTCGGTGAGATCGCTCCGTTGTCGCCTAGTAGCAACCCTGCGGCACTAACAAAAATGCCGCAGGCTTAGGAACCCAACAAAGCAGAGATCAACCTCGCACAGATTTTTCAAACGCTTTTATCTTTGGTAGCATATAATGAGAATCCCAAAGCGCAGTGTGTATCTGTTTTTGATCGTGGTCGTTACCTTAAGCTGTGGCCCTAAAGAGGATATGGTGCTTGATTTACAGGTCATCAATAGGCTGGAGCGGGAAATTGAGCTGATATCGTTTAGAACACCGAGCAGCGGCATTACTCAATATGACACAGTTCGTATCGCTTTCGGGGCATCATACGAAGAGACTTTCTTCGACGATATAATACCCGATTCATATCCAGAAGGCATGCACAGATTATTCTTAAGCGGAGATTCAGTTCAAGTCCTTTTTAACGACACGTTGCGCATCACTCACATCAGCCGTTTTCGAGAGGATCTTACGGCCGAAGTTGATTCTACTCGGCTCTATATCGATGATGCCAGAAGTATCTACAATGCCGAGAATTTCAGCAAGACAAGAGTGAATGAGTCAGTCTTTCGAGGGGTATATGTCATAGATACACTTGATTTTGAATATGCCCTTAGAACGAATTGAAAAGAGTACCCGCTCCATATTCTAACCAAAAACCAATTCGCCCTACCAACAAGATTTAACTTCCCGTCCCTCCGTTTCAACAAAGGGTATTCCATTGGCATGCCCCGCTGCAATTCATCTATTTGAAAACCGCTTCAAAGGGTTTACCTTCGGTGAGATCGCTCCTTTGTCGCTAAGTAGCAACCCTGCGGAACTATTATAAACACAGTATGGATACAAATCAAGCAGGGCAGTTGCTAAAGCTTTAGAACACGTCGTTTATATTGAAACTCAGAACCAAAATGGATAAAGTACAACCCACTTGGTAAATTTCCGATAGGAATAGAATTCACGCCCTTTTCTAGTCTCCCTGAAATGACCACGATTTGTCCTTTTGTATCAGTAACCTAGACTCTTGAACGTTCTTGGTTCTCGGCCAGGTGAATGTTCACGATATCAGTGGTAGGGTTGGGGTATATTTTTATGTCTTCAGTCGAGGTAGCGAGATTTGTGCTGGAAAGGATTGCATAATTTACGCATACGAGAGTAGGCAATTCAGCGGCCCTAGCGTCGCAGTCATCTTCTATTACTGAAAATGAGAGGGTGTCATTTTCTATCAAGTAGTCATATCCAGCAGGGTTTACTGGAGGGCAGTTACTTGGATCCTTCTCCCAAGCAAGGACGCTTTCAGATATGATGTAATAGTAAGCGAAACCGCTGTAGTCAATGTTATCCTGACTTGAGTAGATGATACTTGATTCAAAGGTGTAGAAGCTAAAAAAATCACCGTTGGAGTCAAAAACTTTCCAAATCGTATCCTCTAAAGGCTGAGCGACCAGACAGACCGATAACCATACAAGCAAACAAGTAAGAGTAGTTTTGATCATTTCGAATAGTTTGTCGTACTTATACTAAACAAGTATGGAACAATAAACCCTATTAACCCACATCGCTGGGAATGCACACCCGCTCCGCAGACTTTTCAACCCTACGGCACTAACATAAACACCGCAGGTTTGCAAGACCTGCAGAGCGGATGGTAAAGGCGACGTAGTAGCTCGGTCTGGCTTCCGAGACTTATCGATGCAGTGGCATCCTCCCCCGATTCGGTGCACCAACCGCAGACCTCTCCTCCTGCACCACCACGAGCTCCCGATAATTTTCTTTAATTTTGATTTCGGTCAATGGCAGATAAAAAGATGGCCATCGATCAGATCAACGCCATAAAATGAGATCAGAAAATAAACTTGCCGGGCTCGGATTTCTTACCGCCATTTCGGCTTCACTCTGTTGCATTACCCCTGTCTTGGCCTTCTTGGCAGGGACAAGCGGACTGGCTTCCACGTTTTCTTGGCTCGACCCCCTGAGGCCCTATCTCATCGGCTTGACCGTTTTGGTCTTGGCATTTGCCTGGTACCAAAAACTCAAACCACAAAAACCCATAGATTGTGGCTGCGAAACCACCGAACAAAGCCCTTTCACCCAGACCAAACTGTTTTTGGGTATGGTGACCGTTTTTGCGGGAGTCATGCTGGCGTTTCCAATCTTTGCCTCTGCCTTCTTTCCGGAGACGGAAAATAAGGCCATGCCCACAAACCAAGCCTCGGTTCAAACGACTGAATTTACCATAGAAGGGATGACTTGCACGGGTTGTGAAGAACACGTGAACCACGAAGTAAACCAGTTGAAAGGAATCGTTGAGACGACCGTTTCCTACGAAAAAGGAAATGCCATTGTCGCCTTTGACCAAACGCAAACGGACGGTGAAGCAATAGAAAAGGCCATCGAAAAAACGGGGTATTCAGTCATCGACCAGAAAGAAACGGAATGAGCACCATACTGCAATCAACCATCACTTGCCCCCACTGCGGACACCAAAAGGAGGAAACCATGCCGACGAATGCCTGCCAATACTTTTACGCCTGTGAAAACTGCCAAAAAGTACTGAAACCAAAACTGGGCGACTGCTGTGTGTATTGCAGTTACGGAACGGTAAAATGTCCACCCATCCAAGAAGGGACGAGTTGCTGCTAAACGGAATGAGGCAATTAAAAGAATAAGAGCCGATCGTATCATCATGCGTGGACCCACTATGAGCCTGCCTGTTGGCAGGCAGGCTTCAGCGAATCACCCCCAACCTTCGTGGCTCAACCCAGATAAGCGCGCATTGAAAAAACGGTGGTGAAACCCTTCAAAGTAAGTTGGAGGATAGAAAGAACCCATGTCCCGATAAGCACTAAAATGTCCCAAAATGGGCAAGACTTCTTTCAATTTCACTGAATTCAGTGATGGGAAAGAAGGGATGTTTCGATAAGCTTAGCGTCAAAGAGGAGCGTTTCAGGTGATTTTCCCCAAAAAAAAGACCCGAAAAGCGAAGAAATAGCGTTTTTCCTGAAGAAAAGGGGGTGAATGCCTGTGGATGGAATGGAGGAAAGGTGGTAAATTGGGGGTTGGTAGTAGAAGCGGAATAACACGCACTAGTGCGTGTTATCTGGTTGTTATGAACAATATGCAATCGTTCTCAGATGATATGACGAAAAAACAGAAAACAACAATAATAAGAATCACCCTACTAGTTGGAACCATCGTTTCCTTGTTCTTTGTACCATGGCTATTGGTAAAGGCATGGATTCTTCCGCTACCCGATACGATTCAAGAACAGGTAGATGAAGCCATTGGTCATGGATTTGACGGAATGATTGTTTATGTAGACCAAGAAGGTCAACCACCTCAGTATTTTGCTTCCGGCTGGCATGATCGAGAATCTAAGATACATGCCAAACCTCACGCACTATTTAAGCTTGCTAGCATAAGCAAGCTATATGATGCTGTGGCTGTTACGATATTGGTGAATGATGGACGGCTTTCTCTAGATAAAACCATCGCTGATTATTTGCCAGAACTTGTGGGAAGAATTGAAAACGCTAACCAAATCACTTTGAGCTTGATGATACAGCATAGAAGTGGTATTCCAAATTTTACGGACACTCCAGACTTTTGGGCAGCCCCAACAAGGACCTACGAAGAAAGTCTTGCATTGATTCTGGGCAAGTCAGCCAACTTTAAGCCTGGTGAAGATTATGAATATTGTAATACGAATTATCTTTTAATCAATAAGATAATGGATGATGCGCTAGGTTATAATAACTTTCAATTCATTCAGAATGAAATTCTAACGCCACTAAATCTTAACAATACCTTCGGTTCGCTTGGTGAAGTAAATATAGACGATGTGATGAGCGGATATCATGTTGGATATCCTTACGATTTAAAGACTGACGATCATGATGACGATTATGGTATGTTAGCCACAGCAGAAGATGTAGGCATTTTTCTAAGGGCAATGAACGATGGATCATTGTTTGAACCGGGAGAACAGGAAATATATTCTTCCATTTATAAGTACGAACATTCAGGTTGGGTTCCAGGATACCAGAGTTTTGCAAAATATTACAAAGACCTTGACGCTGTTGTTATTGAGTTCTACAACACAACCGATCCTAAACTGTACAATTGGAACTTGTCAGAAATTATAAATAGGAGAATTGTTAAAATACTGAAAAGGAAAAAAAGCTCATAACAATCTATAAAGGGCACTAAAACACCCTTTATACTTGCCGTTTCAACAATTTATAAGTCAAATTTGAAAATGGATTTCATCAAACGTTCTATATTATCTAAATCTGAAAAACTGGAAGTTTTCGGATTGTGGAACAATGAATATCCCGAAAAGTTATTTTATAAATCCCTAGAGGAATTTGACAACTACCTTGGAAGTCTTACTGATCAATCTCATATACTTTTGATTGACCCGAGCAAAAAAATTAATGGTTGGTATTTTGAATTTAGAAGAGAAAATGAGAAGTGGTTTGCAATAATATTAGACTCAAGCATTCACGGAAATGGTTTTGGAACTAAAATACTCGAACTTGCCAAACAAAATAAAAACGAGTTAAATGGCTGGGTAATTGACCATAATAACGAAAGAAAAAGCAACGGAAGATTATATATATCGCCCTTGAATTTTTACCTGAAAAATGGATTCAAAAAAGTATCAAGGACTAGATTGGAACTGGATAAAATATCTGGGGTTAAAATAAAATGGAAAAAATCAATACTGGTTACAACACAGAACTGATCGCAATGAAAGTAGAAGAAGTGTAGAGACTATCCATGTTGTCGCGTTGCAATACGCATGCCGTACATGAGGCTCAGTCACACATTAGTTCTTTCTGATTTGTACTTTAATTGTAAGAATAGAGAAGCTTATGGGTAACAAGGAGTTTTCTTTGACGAAATGGAAACTCCCCCTAAATTGACCATTGCCGACAGCAACTTTAGAGTAGAGACTCGAAATTCTATCAGAAATTCGGCATTACTGATTAACCAGCTAGAAACAGAAACCACAAAGAGAAAAAAGAACTCAACATTCAAGGATTGCAGGCTGCTAATAAAGAGTTTAAGACCACATTTGAAATTGAGCTTGACAATCTTGGAATTGACAATTTGTCAAAGTTGGAATATTTACTGGAAAGATCCAGATAGAACCAAACATGAAATGAAAAAATAAATACGACACCCAACATCACCTATACCCAAAACCCTTCATGTCAATGCGCACAGCCTGAGCGTTGTGCTCCATAAAACTTCCTATCAATTACAGGAAAAATAGCAATAGCAGGTTTAGTAACGTTGAATTATTGATGAATAACTTCACTATCGCCCTTTTACAAAATATCCCAAAACCCTTCAACAACCCCCAAAAAGCAAACCCATTAATCTTCCATTGGTGCTTTTTCTAAAAAAATTATATCCACCTTGGCAATTAAGGTAAAAACTTTGATTTAAGATGATTTTACATGAATTGCCTAAGAGTGGCTGGAAGGGACTTGTGGCGAACTGGAGGTCGGATTTCTTAGCTGCCATAAGTGTTTCTTTAGTGGCATTGCCTTTAGGGCTGGGGGTAGCCGCCGCTTCGGGTGCACCACCAATAGCCGGTTTAATCTCAGCGATTATTGGTGGGATTGTTGCGACCCCGTTTAGAGGAAGTCATCTTGCCATCAATGGTCCAGCCGCAGGCCTCATTGCGGTTACCCTATCCGCTAGTTATTCCCTTAACGATGGGTCAGGTCAAACACTTAATTATGTTTTGGCAGCGGTTTGTATCGCAGGGGTGATACAGGTCCTTTTGGGAATGCTGAAACTGGGTCGATTAGCAGAGATTATACCATCTTCGGTCATACAGGGTGTTATGGTGGCGATTGGTATTATTATATTCTCGACACAGATACACGTAGCCATGGGCACCAACCCAATTGGTAAAAACACGGTAGACCTTTTAAAGGAAATATTTACCCAAATCCCCAATATTCATCCGGTAATATTTGGCATCTCTCTCGTTGGAATTATTCTTTTGGTTACCATTCCTAAAATTCAATCAAGACTCTTACACTATTTCCCAGCGTCTCTCTGGGTTTTAGTCATGTCAGTCATTGCCGCTTATTTGTTTAATTTCTTCGAGGCTCATACTGTCGTCATATCGGGAAGGAGCTATGCTATTGGACCCCATCAGTTGATCACAATTCCAGACGATTTGCGAGACGCAATAATGTATCCGAACTTCAGTAGAATAGGAGATTATCGGTTTTGGCTAGCGGTCTTATCTATTTCTTTAATTGCTTCGATTCAAACGTTGGCGATGGCTAAAGCAGTGGATAAATTAGACCCCTATAAGCGAAAGACAAATCTGAATAAAGATCTAATTGGTGTAGGCTTGGCGACAGCTATATCAGGAGCCATTGGCGGATTGCCAATTATTACGGTCATAGTACGAAGTACGGTCAATGTAAATAACAATGCCAAGACCAAGTGGTCTAATTTTTACCATGGTGTCTTGATCATTGTTTTCCTCTTTGTCCTTGCTCCAGTCATACAGATGGTTCCACTTGCTGCCTTGGCTGCAATCTTAGTGTACATTGGATTTAGATTAGCAGCACCCTCCGTCTTCAAGAAAATTTATGCCATGGGACTAGAACAACTCATCTTCATGGTAGTCACCATTGTGATCACTTTATATTCAGGTTTGTTATGGGGGATAATTGGCGGAAGTTTATTTACACTACTCGTGCATATATTGCTGTCACGAATGCCTGTCGGAGACTTTTTTAAGGAATCGTTTTCGAAAAAAACAAACGTATTTATCACAAAAGATGGCCAATACAATTTACACGTACAAGGTATTGCCAGTTTCTTAACCATTCCACGTATTGCCGAATTAACGAATAACATTCCTTCGGGCGCTAACGTGAGTATCGATTTGTCCAAGACGAGATTGGTTGGCATGACCTTTTTGGAATATCTGGTAGATTATTTAAAGATTTCTCAAGATGCGGGAGGTAAAGTCGTGATAACCGGTTTAGACTCACATGTCTCATCGTCCACACACAGTAGGGCCTTGAAAATATCCCTACACAGTTTTAATCCTAAATTATCTCCAAGGCAACTCAGGCTGCAAAATTTAGCAAAAGAGAGAGATTATCAATTTTCGAGTCAAGTTGATTGGAATACATCCTACCTCAGGAATTTTCACTTTTTTGTAATTAGGCCTATCGAACGCAAGTCAAATTGTCTACAAGGAACATTCAAGAGTCCAAAGGTGGATTGGGAGATTGCTGATGTCACTTTCAACGAAGGAGCTTCTTTTACTGCCGAAGTGTTTACGGCTACCGCAATGGTTCTAAAGTTGAATAAAAAGATACCCATATTCTCCATGCAAAAAGAAGGTGTTGTTGATCGGATATTTGATCGTGTATTGGCGTTTTCAGGATACAAAGACATCGACTTTGAGATGTACTCAGGTTTTTCTAAAAAGTTTTTAATCATGGGAAATAATGAACAGGAAATTCGATCCTTCTTTACAGATGAAATCATTCGCTTTTTCGAAAACCATCAAATCTATCATTTGGAAAGCAATGGTGAGGCATTATTAATATTTGACAAGGTCAAGCTTTCAAGAACAGATGAAACCATCTCATTTATAGAGTATGGTGATGGACTCGCTAAACTTCTAGAAACAAGAACGAAAAATAATTAATTTCCTCATTCAATAATGAAGAGATGCCAACATTAATTGTATTCAGGAGTCCTCGTTAACGACAATAAAAAAAAAAGGTGAAAATTTATATAAATTAAAGAACTACCGAAAGCATAACAATTTAGTGTAACGCCTATTCTTTTACTTGTGTAAAGCATGTGCCTTTGCGAACACCACCAAACTACCGCCATACCTACACTGCACAAAACCCCACAAAAAAACCCTCACAATTTCTGAGGGTTTTTATCTTCCCACCCCGAGGGGCGAGAGCGGCTTTGGTTCACACTGTCGGATTACTTTATGCGGCCATGATCAAGGCTACATCGCTGTATGCACTCTCTTTCACGCCGTTTATGGCTTTTACTCTAAACCAGTACATGGTGCCCTGGCTCAGGTCTGCGATTTCGGCTTTGCTCTGTGAGGTGACCGTTGAGGAGGTCCACACTGCCTCGAGTGCAGCCGGACCTTCCAGCAATACGCCAAATACAAAATACGGGACAGTCCTGGAAAGTTCCCTGCTTTCAAGTCTCCGACAACTGTTTTTAAGTCTTTGAAGCCCTTCAAAAGTATTGCTGACGACTGTAAAAATAGAGCGTAACCGTGCAAAAAGTCAGTATTCACAGACTCTTGCGAGCTTTTACTGGTTAAATCACCTCGATTTGGGATTTCGGGAAAGTAGAACAGGGCATTGAGATAAAGAGTAAAGGAGGCCTTTCTTGAAAAAGGGAATCCTACTATTGAGATATTGAATCTCAACATAAAGCAAAGGAAGCCTTGTCTTGGGAAAATGAAACCCAACCCATATAAAGGGATGGCTTGGCTTGAGCGGCGAAATTTGAATCTTGGAAAAGGGAATGGAAGGCAAAGAGGAGGGGAGATGGATGCTAAATAGGGAAACCTGCAAGTTGGAGAGGGTAAAAACCTGAGAAAGTATAGGGTTTTTCTTGTGGGGCTAATTCGGCGTTTGTATAGACTCTTAAGGATTTGAGTGCCCAAAGGAATGTACCGCAGGGATCCTACTAAGCGCAGCGATCTCACGCAGCGAAGCAAGTAATCCCAGCTAAGCAGATTAACGCCTTAGACGGAAAAAGCGCCACGCCCCCACAACAAGCAGCTATGCCAAAAAGGACTGGTAGAATAGGGTGCCAGGCATCCATAGCTCAGGGTAGAAGAGGAGTTTTCAAGGATTATAAACATGGAGGTGGAATGGATCGGGAATTTTTACCTTGTGGGGAAACAAAGGGTTAGCCAAAATAGAGAGACTGTAATCAGCCCACAAGCGGAATAAGTGCAACTGAGTTGCGGTTATTCCTCAAATACTAGGGTAAAGTGCAACTCAATTGCGGTTATTTACTTGTTGGC
>JBLIES010000045.1:0-20048 GCA_047633135.1 Roseivirga sp. | reverse complement strand
ATAATTTAATGTCTTTAAAATGACAATGTTATTACTGTCGTAGTTCATTTAGATTCTTGAGTATTTTTTTTTTGCAGTGATCAAGCGGTGAGGAACAGATGGTCGCTCTAGAATGGGCATACCCTGAGATCAAGGGATAAAAATGCAATTGTAATTGCAAGTGAGACCTATCCTTTAATGACCCCACTCTTCATAAGTTTCAGTTCGTCCCAAAGGTATTTTACTCATATCGCATGTGAAGATGGTCAGCTATAGGAAGGGAAATAAATTTGTAGCACTAAAATCTAAAAGGGTACTCAGATGGGGTTAAAAGGACAATTGGAATAGACTAGCCTCCTTCTCTGTTGATTCATTTCTAAACAGTTTTGATTGGAGAACTCAAGCCAAATGGAAGGAGAAAAAGATTGACCTTTTTTTGATGATAACTCACTAGCCAAAACTGAAAAGATCAAGCTGCCCAATGCTAAAATTAAGCCGCTAAAAAAGCTACTCGCTCAAGGTATTGATCAATTCAAAAAAGTCAAACGAGCCAAGGGAGTTGGCTTCTCTGAGAAAATAGAGTCGTTAGTGAAAAATACAATGAACGAGCCTCTGATATACTAAGACCTAAAGTATTAGAAGACTTCGCAGATGAAATAATAGGGCTGCGTCATTCGCTAGGAGAAGAAATTAATTCCTTCTCCGATATGGGTATCAACTTTGAAGAATAGGCCTTTTATGACAGCCTAACAGAATTAGCTAAAATATGCTTTTATCCATCCTAATGAGAAACTGATCATTCTATCAAAAGCCGTTAAACAGGTTGTCGATGGTAAGGCCAAGTACACCGATTGTAGTAAGCAAAATGACATTGAGTTAAAACCGAAAGTAGACCTGATTATGTTTTTGGCCGAATATGACTCCCCTTTTATTGAACGTGATGAAGTCTATAAAAAGATCTTTGAGCAGGCATAAAACTTCAAGAAGTACAATGGCTAAAGTTCATTGAGGCTCAACTTTTTGCGTTTATAAAGTATTGCCAAAAAAATCTAATTACTATTGCCAAAACCCTATCCTACGCATTTGATCAAGAACTTCATCTCTAAGTTCCTGTTCAGTTTTCACTCTGCACTTCGACATCCATTCGTTGATATCTGATCTTTTGAAATACAGAAATTTACCTGATTTGTAAAAAATATGATCTCCTTTTATGTGTTAAGCTTACCAACTACACTCATTGAAATAGAGAGATAATCAGCAAGCTCAATTGTATTCATCACGGCTTTGACGACAACTTCTTCACCTACTTTGATTTGCCTAAGCATCCGCTCAATCGTATCTGATTTTTCGATTGTTCATTCGATCTAAGTTCTAACTATTTTTCTTGTGAGATGGGAAGTATTAAAAAAGTAGACCTTTCAAAAATCATCTTTCAATTACCCATGGTAATTTTAGTTTGGGGTGAAGCTACTTTGTGTATCGTTAGCCTTTTCTACGAACTAATCATCAAAAACGTTCCTCTGAGTATGGTTTACTTGGCCACTTAGTTGCTTGCATCTAAAGAACTTACTTCGGATGCTACTTTTGAAATATATCTTGTGCTTTGCGCTGAGGTGTCCTACATCTGCTGGTCTCTTTACCTAGGCTATTATTTAGCAATCGTTTGCAACACTTAATATTTAGAAGGTTTAGACCATCCCAGCTTTTTTTGTTTACTTTCTGACCGATGAATTGTACCTTAAGCAATCGTTTTCACCCAAAACCTATCTAATCGCTATTCATTCATTACTTTTCATGAAATCAGGACAAAAACGAACGGTCATCGAGAATGTTAGACCAGAAATAAACGCAGGCGCCTATGCCGCCAAAAGAGTTGTTGGACAAATTTTTCAAGTATCGGCCGATATTCTTGCCGATGGCCATGATGTACTCAACGCTCATATAAAATATAAGCTCAAAAATGCTAAGCAATGGAGCTTCGCCTCAATGCATGAGGTAGACAATAATGGCTGGGAAGGTTCATTCATTGCCGAGAAGCAAGGCTTATATGTATATACTATCGAAGCTTGGGTAGATTACCCTCTCACATGGCAACATAATATCGAACGTAAAATAGCAGACCAACAACATGTGAATGTCGAGCTACTGGATGGTATTCAATACCTAGAAACCGCCAATCAACTCGCTACACACGAGGCTGAATATTTAAAGGAGCTGATAGATGCTTTTAAAAACCCAGAAGCTTATAATTACGCCATCAACGAGGCTTGCGCGGCTAGACTGCACGGTATCTTTCACAGCAACCCAACAAAAGAATGCGCCACTACTTTCGAACGAGAGCTAGTACTGGAAGTAGACCGTCAAAAGGCACTTTTCAGTACTTGGTATGAATTTTTCCCGAGGTCCGCGGCAAAGAAAGAGGGCGAGCACGGTACTTTTAAAGACTGTATCGATGTGTTGCCCTATGTTTCCGAAATGGGATTCGATGTACTTTACTTCCCTCCCATCCATCCAATCGGCACAGATCACAGAAAGGGAAAAAACAATACGACCACCGCATTGCCTGGCGATGTAGGCGTACCCTGGGCCATTGGCAATAAAGAAGGTGGACATAAAGATATTTTGCCTGAACTGGGGAGCTTCGATGATTTCAAAGACCTCATTAATGCCGCAAAAGACAAGGGTATCGAAATCGCACTGGATTTTGCATTGCAATGTTCTCCAAATCATCCTTATGTAAAAGAACATCCGAGCTGGTTTAAATGGCGTCCTGATGGTTCGGTGCAGTACGCAGAAAATCCGCCAAAAAAGTACCAAGACATTTACCCTATCTATTTTGAGTCCGGTGACTGGGAAAACATGTGGGATGAATTTGTAAACATCGTTTTACATTGGAACCAGCTCGGTATTAAAATTTTCAGAGTTGACAATCCGCACACCAAACCTTTTGGTTTTTGGGAATATTTAATCGCAGAAGTCAAGAAAGTAGATCAAGATGTACTCTTCTTAGCCGAAGCCTTTACTCAACCAAAAGTAATGCAACGTTTGGCCAAAATTGGCTTCACCCAGTCCTACACTTATTACACTTGGAGAAACAACAAGGCTGAACTGACCCAATACATGAACGAGCTTACTAAATCTGAGCTTAAGGATTACTTCAGGCCCAATTTCTGGCCCAATACGCCAGATATTAACCCATGGATGCTACAAGGTGGCAACGAAAACTTGTACATCGTAAGGCATATGATGGCTGCCACTCTTAGTTCTAATTATGGCATGTACGGCCCTGTTTACGAGCAAATTGAAAATGCTGCCTACATAGGGAAGGAAGAATACCTTAATTCAGAAAAGTATGAAGTGAAACTTTGGGATTGGACAAAAACCAATAAACTAAAGCAGCTCATCACAAGAATTAACCAAGTTAGAAAGGACAATAGTGCTTTCCACTTCACCAATAATATTGAGTTTTGCCCAATAGAAAACGAGCAGTTGTTCGCTTACTATAAGCAAAGCGAGGACAAATCGAACAATATTCTTTGTATCGTAAACCTTGACCCGTATAACCGACAGAACGGTTGGGTAAAAGTGCCACGCAATAAAATGGGGATACCAGAAGGTAAGCCTATGAGAATGCGCGATTTGGTGACTGGCAATAGCTACATGTGGAACCAAGAATGGAATTTCATAGCGCTTGATCCTCACCATGTGCCCTACCACATTTTTCACATCGATTTTTAGCCAACAAAAAAACAATGGCAAAAGCTGAATCACCCCATAAATCTTCCGGTTGGAGTATGCTCTTCAACAGTGACGATTACCGCGAAAAACTGTGTCAACAGATTCTACCAGAATACATGATGACAACAAGGTGGTACGCGGCAAAAACAGAAAAGGCAAAGTCTTTTAAAATCAACCAACAAATGCCCTTTGAACTGGGAAATGGCGAAACCGCCTATTTCATCATCATTGAGGTTAATTTTCAGGCTGGTTTTACTGAATACTATTTTCTGACTTTATCTTATGTCTCTAAAGACATCCCCATCGAAAGTAAGGGAATCATTTCTGAGCTTTCTATTGATGGTAAAAAAGGCTATCTAATCGATTCGCTCTATTGGGAAGACTTCAGAAAGGCGCTTTATGACCAATTGATTGGACAAAAATCGCTGTCGTCTGAAAACACCAAAATGGTATTCGAACGGGGAAAAGTACTCAGGGCCTCACCAGCATATGTGAGTTCTAAAGTCCTCAACTTCGATCAAAGCAATACCAGTGTTGAATTCAATGGTCAATATTTCTTTAAAGCCTATCGCAGGCTTTTCAGGGATGCCAATCCAGATTTAGAATTGACAAAATTCCTTTCCGACATTTCGGATTATAAAAATTCGCCAAAATATGCAGGCAGTGTAAGCTGGGTAATCAACCCATACTCCACCATTTCCATAGGTATAATGCAAGAGAAGATCCAGAACATTGGTGAAGCTTGGAATCATACCCTTGAAATGATCAAAGGATTCTTCGATAGACTAGAAGCGACCAAGTCATCTATTGAGAGCATTCAGTCTATCTCTAATTTAGATTGGCTGCCCCCTGCTGAACTCAATTCGGATTTCCGACTTTTGATTGGCGATGACACCATCAAAAAAGTAGAGCAAATGGCATTGCGCATAGCCGAAATGCACATTGCACTCTTTAATAATAAGGCCGATTTAAAATTCGTACCCGTGGCCTTTAACGGAGACTATACGGTGTGGCTGAAAAATAGAATTATCTATCAGACCAATGCACGATTTATTCTGGTCGAAGAAAATATTGATAAACTAAGCGGTTTGGCGCGCGAGCTGGCAGAAGAGTTTTTAAATAATAGAGAAGAAATTACAACACGCTTCTTAGCGTTTAACGAAATCAACCTGAACAGCAGCAGAATTAGAATCCATGGTGATTTGCACCTGGGTCAGATTTTGATGACCGAGGATGGAGACTTCTATATAATAGACTATGAAGGTGAGCCAGAAAGTACAATTCGAGACAGAAAAGTAAAGCAAACTCCACTGAAAGATGTAGCTGGAATGCTCAGATCATTCCATTATGCAGTCTATGCCACCATCTTTAATGAGAAGAATAACTTTAAGCTATCGAAAGAGGAACTCTTCGAATCAGGAGAGAAATACTACCAAGCGATTTCAGCCATCTTCTTGAATAAATATGTAAATACAGCTATGGACAACAGGCTGGACATTGGCTACAAGTCTGAAATCAAAAATTTATTAGAATATCATTTATTAGAAAAAGCGGTTTACGAGATCGGTTACGAGCTCAAAGCAAGGCCTGAGTGGGTGATTATCCCATTAACAGGCATCAAACAAATTCTTGAAAATTGATTATGGAAAAGCATCAAAATATTACGGCTCACAGTCTTTTTACTGACTTCGACAGTGGCCTATTCAAATCAGGAAAGCACTTTAGACTATTTGAAAAACTTGGATCAAAGTTAATCGAAGTAGATGGCGTTAAGGGTGTGTTTTTTGCCGTCTGGGCACCCAATGCCAATACTGTACAGGTCGTTGGCGATTTCAACCATTGGAATGGCGAAGGATTCGAACTTTACCCTCGGTGGGATGGCACTGGTATTTGGGAAGGATTTGTTCCAGAGTTGAAACAAGGCACCGTGTACAAATACAAGATTCACTCTAATGCCGGTGGCCAAATTCTTGAAAAAGGAGATCCTTTTGCTTTGTACTGGGAAGTACCCCCTAAGACCGCCTCCATTGTTTGGGAAATAGACTACAAATGGAAAGACTCTCAATGGCTAAAAAACAGAAAAGAAACCAATGCGCTTAATAAGCCTTACTCTGTTTATGAGGTCCATCTTGGTTCATGGAAAAGAAAAGCATCAGGCGAATCGCTCTCCTACAAGGAATTAGCCAAAGACCTTGTTGACTATTTATCAGATTTAGAATACACCCATGTAGAGCTTCTACCAGTAATGGAGCACCCCTTCTTCGGTTCGTGGGGCTACCAGTGCACGGGCTTTTTCGCTCCGTCTTCACGCTATGGTACTCCAGAAGATTTTTTCGCCCTGATGGATGCCTTCCATAAGGCGGGCATAGGTGTTATACTTGATTGGGTCCCTTCTCATTTCCCAAGCGATGCACATGGGCCATACAAGTTTGATGGAACGCACTTATACGAACACGAAGACCCAAGACAAGGCTTTCACCCTGATTGGAACAGCTATATTTTTAACTATGGAAGAAATGAAGTGCGGGCCTTCCTCATTTCAAGTGCCATGTATTGGGCAGATATTTGCCATGCCGATGCCATTAGAGTAGACGCTGTCGCCTCTATGCTTTACCTTGATTACTCAAGAAAAGAGGGGGAGTGGATTCCTAATGAATATGGAGGAAGAGAAAACCTTGAGGCCATCAGCTTCCTAAAAGAATTGAATGAAGCACTCTACGAGGCAGTAGATGGTATTCAAACCATCGCTGAAGAATCAACAGCTTGGCCATCAGTATCGCGACCTACGTTCTTAGGCGGCCTGGGCTTTGGCATGAAATGGATGATGGGATGGATGCACGATACGCTAGAGTATTTTCAGAAAGATCCTTATTACCGACAGTTTCATCAAAACAGTATCACTTTCAGTTTAAACTATGCCTTTACTGAGAACTTCATGCTTCCATTATCGCATGACGAAGTGGTACATGGCAAAGGGCCGTTGATTGACAGAATGCCAGGTGATGAATGGCAGAGGTTTGCCAACCTGAGGTTACTTTATGGATACATGTACGCGCACCCAGGCACGAAGTTGGTGTTTATGGGTGGCGAAATTGGCCAAACCACCGAGTGGAAACATGATTACTCATTGGACTGGCAATTACTGGATTTCGCCCCGCACAAAGGCATCCACAGCTTTACGAAAGCCCTCAATCACCTTTACAAAACAGAGCCCGCACTCTACGAAAACAGTTTCACAGTAGACGGTTTTGAATGGATTGAACTGAACGATCATAAAAACTCGGTATTGAGCTTTATTCGTAAAGGAAACAATCCGGCTGATGACTTAATAGTCCTCTGCAACTTCACTCCTATTGTTAGAGAGAATTATCAGATTGGCTGTAATGGTGGCGTTTGGAATGAAATATTCAATTCCGATGCCAAAGAATTCTGGGGAAGTGGCGTCACAAATGGCAGTGGCATCAAGTCCAAGAAAGAAGCCATGCATGGCAGACCAAATACACTGAAAATTACGATCCCACCATTGGCTGTAGTCGTTTTAAAAAAAGAAAAAACAAAGGCGAAAAAATAGAGCTGAACAGCCCGATTTAAACAATTCATCTTTTACAACACTTTAAGCTAAAGTTGATCACTTTCAACTTTAGTTTATTAGTGTTAAAGCGACAGTCAACCTTCATTAGATTTAGAAGTATTATTTATGAGCAAATATTTGTGTATCCACGGCCATTTTTATCAGCCACCGAGAGAAAACGCTTGGTTGGAAAAAATAGAAATTCAGCCTAGCGCACACCCTTTCCATGATTGGAATGAGCGCATCACAAAGGAATGTTATTACCCCAATGCATTTTCGCGAGTGCTCAATGACGGTGGTAAGATCATTGATATTGTCAATAACTATTCGAAAATAAGCTTTAACATGGGTGCAACCCTACTTTCATGGATGGAAGTACATGCTCCTCAAACCTATGAGGCGATTTTAGAGTCGGACAAGATGAGTCGCGAAAACTTTGGCGGGCATGGCTCTGCAGTCGCACAAGCATACAATCATTTGATTATGCCTTTAGCGAATGACCGTGATAAGGAAACTCAAATAATTTGGGGACTAGAAGATTTCAAAGCAAGATTTAAAAGAGAGCCTGAAGGCATGTGGCTTGGCGAAACAGCTGTTGACACCCCTACGCTAGAAATTCTTGCAAAGCACAATATTAAATACACGATTTTGGCTCCACGCCAAGGGAAAAGGTTTAGAAAAATCGGGACTGAACATTGGAATGAGGGCATCGATCCAAACCAACATTATTGGGTGAACTTACCTTCGGGTAAAAAAATCGCATTATTCTTCTATGATGGTGAGCGCTCGCAAAACGTAGCTTTTAAAGGCCTTTTAGACGATGGTAGAAAGTTCGCCAACGATCTAATGGAAGCCTACAGGAATAACAGTGAGAATGAATTAGTACATATTGCTACTGATGGAGAGAGTTATGGACACCATCATAAGAATGGTGATATGGCCTTGGCTTATTGTTTAAGGTATATCGAAGAAAATAATCTCACCCAAATCACTAATTATGGCCAATACCTAGACCTCGTTGAACCGGAGTTTGAAGCAGAAATCCATGAAAATAGCTCTTGGAGTTGTGTGCATGGTGTTGAAAGATGGAGAAGCAATTGCGGTTGCCATACTGGAGGAGAAGGACATTGGAATCAGGAATGGAGAGCACCATTAAGAAAGGCGCTTGACAATGCCCGCGACACCATGGTTTTGATTTACGATAAAGAAATGGCCAGTTTCTGCAAGGATCCTTGGGCCATGAGAAACGACTACATACAAGTGGTGATGGACAGGTCAAAGTCTAATATCCGGAAGTTTCTAACCAAACATATCAGTAAGCCGCTGAGCGATATTGAACGCAAGAAAGTGATGCGCTTATTAGAGATGCAGCGCAATGCAATGCTTATGTATACCAGCTGCGGATGGTTCTTCAATGATATTTCGGGTATTGAAACACTACAGATTTTACAATACGCATCAAGGGCAATTCAACTAGGCGAAAGTGAATCAGATTTCGAATTCGAGGGTAAATTCATTGAAGACCTAGGCCAAGCCATCAGTAATGTAACCACTGAAGGCAGTGGGAAAGACATTTACCTCAACCACATTAAGCCTTATCAATTATCACTGACACAGGTGGGTATGCACTATGCTGTGGCTTCGTTGTTTGCTGACGACCCACAAACGCTTACTGTTTTCAACTACGACTGTAAAAGTTTATGGTATGAAAGGAAAAGCGCGGGAATGCAAAAACTCGCTTTGGGAACAACGGAGGTAAATTCAAAAGTAACCCTCTCTAAAAAGCAGTTCAGCTTTGTAGTGCTTTACATTGGTCAACATCATTTGATCGGTGGAACTTGCGATCGCCTAAGCAAAGAAGAGTTCGAACCTATCGAAAGAGAACTTTCTAAGTCCTTCGAGAAGAGTAATATTGCTCAGGTGATGGTGCTGATTCAAGAGAAATTCAAAGCGCACAATTTCTCATTCTTCGGAATGTTTAAAGATGAGCAGATGAAACTGCTGAACCAATATTTGGCAGTAAGCGAAGACCTGGCTTATGATTCTTATCGTAAAATATTCGATAGGAATTATAATATCCTGAATGTGATGAAAATTGAGCAACTGAAGTTACCGGAAGTACTCAAGCAGAACATCAACATAGTCATCAACATTGAGTTAAAAGAATTGCTCTCTAATGGTAATTTCACGCTAGATAAGTTTGAAGAGTTGGTAGATGAAGTCATCAAATGGGAAGTAAGTTTAGACAATAACTTGCTTGAGGCAAAAGCAAATGAAAGATTGGAGCTGCTTTTCAGTCATTTCATTCATAATGACACCTCCTTTGACTCTTTGAATGTAATGTATGAAACTATCAGATTATCAAAAAAATTAGGGCTAAACCCTCATTGGGTGAATTTGCAAAATCACGTTTTTGACTTCGCGGCCTCTTTGATTTTAGAAGCTAGTCATACACAGGTAGAAGGCCAACAAAAAATACTAAAATTGCTTGAGAAAATTTGCTTTGAAATCAATATTGACCTGTCAGTTTTAAAAAGGGAGATTCCAGAGTTGGCAAAATAAAAAAGGCTCCGTCTGAGCCTTTTTTAGAGTTTTTAAAAAATAATCAATCAAAAGGCCCTAGTAAACCAAAGCCTCCCCACCCTGCAAAGGGCATTTTACCAATTTTCTTTCTTAAACGACCACTACTGAGTTCTCCTCAAAAGTCAAACCGTTTGGAGCGTATGCGTCTGCTGACCAATCATTCTCCCATGTTTCTCCGTCAATTAAATACCTGAACTGATATTCTTTTCCTGACTCTAATTTCACAGTGCCTTTAAAAACACCTGTTTTCATTTTTTTCAATTCAACTGCTGTTTTATCCCAGTCGTTGAAGTCACCCACTAAGGTTACTTTTTTCGCGTCTTTTGCCGCTTCCTTTGATAATTCAAAAGTCACGTTAGCCTCTGGCTTTGATTTTAGATACTGCTTTTTGATACTCATGATGTGATGCTGTATAATTTACTCTGCAAATTTTCGATTAAACTCGCTGCGCAGCAAGTAGTTAAGCTAAAATTGTGGTGAAACGATTGCATACGTTTGGGGTTTAAGCCGTTTGAATTCTGACCTTTCAAGGTCAAAAGGGCTTAATTAGAATGCATTGAGTACAAATGATAGTTTCCCTTCTCTTAATATTCTTGAGTTTGACCTTTAGAAATAGTGATCACTAAAAATAAGTATTGCCAGTAACAGATAGATTAAAAAGACGAGGAAATTAACAATGAGAAGTTCTTGGGCACTTTTTAGGTTAAAAGTAAAAAACATAATACCACTCTTCAACAGCTTTATCTTTGAAATTAGGCTTGCCTGAGATATTCCAAAAGCTGGGAAAGACTCTACTCTAGACTCCCATTCAAAGGAATCATTCTTAAGAAAATGATAGTGAACCCCTATTTTTAGGCAGCAGACAAAAAGAACAATAATGGCAAAACCGGTCATTCTTTTAACAAAAAATACCTAATGAATCACGGAACACATTGGCATTATTAACTCGTGACAGCCTCTTCCTCCTCCTTCAATACTCTTCTTAGGATTTTACCCACATTGGTTTTAGGGAGATCATCTCTGAATTCATAATGCTTAGGTCGCTTATACCCCGTAAGATTTTCGTGGCAGAAATCACGGAGCTCTTGTTCAGTTAAAGACGGATCTGATTTTACCACAAAGGCTTTTACACATTCCGTAGAATGTTCATCAGGTACGCCAATTACAGCTACCTCTAACACCTTCGGATAGTCCGCAATTACATTTTCAACTTCATTTGGATAAACATTGAAGCCAGAAACGTTGATCATATCTTTCTTTCGGTCCACTATTTTGAAGAAGCCGTCTTCATCCATCACGCCAATATCTCCAGTCCTGAAGAAACCGCCTTCAAAAAATACTTCAAGGTTATCTTTTCCCCAATAACCGCCCATGACTTGTGGTCCACGAGCGCAGATCTCCCCTATCTCACCTTGTTTAAGCTGTTTTCCACTTTCATCAAAAATGCCAACCTCGGTACTCGATGTTGGCAATCCTATTGAGCCAATCCTATGCGTACCATCTAAAGGATTACAACACAGAACAGGTGAAGTTTCGCTTAGGCCATAGCCTTGTACTAAGGGTGAGCCTGTGACTTTCTCCCATTTTTTAGCGACTACATCTTGCACGGCCATACCTCCACCAATAGTACCCTTGAGTGAAGAAAAATCAATGGCAGCGAAGTCAGGCTGATTGAGAAGTCCATTGAAAAGGGTGTTCACCCCTGTCATCAAAGTGATTTTATGATTTCGAAGTTCTTTTAAGAAGGCTTTCATATCTCTTGGATTGGTAATCAAGAGATTCTTTGCCCCTATATGGCTCATGAATAAGCCATTCACTGATAAGGCAAAAATATGGTACATAGGAATCGGAGTACACATTAACTCCTGTTTATCGTCCAAAAATGGTTTGAACCAATCTGTGATCTGGTAGGTATGAGCAACGATGTTACCATGAGAAAGCTCCGCCCCTTTCGATAGGCCCGTGGTACCTCCTGTATACTGTAAAAAAGCAATATCTGAACTTAGGACCTGAGGTTTCGAGTACTTCATTCTTGCCCCTTTAGCCATCGCATCTTTCAGTTGAATAGCACCTGGCAATGAATAGTTTGGCACCATTTTTTTCACATGCTTCACAACAAAATTGACAATTGAACCTTTCAAGCCTCCTATCAAGTCTCCCAACCCTGTGACGATAATATTTTTAATTCCTGTTTTAGGAAGGCACTCTTCCAAGCTGTGCGCAAAATTGGCAACAATGACAATCGTTTGCACATCGGCATCATTAAATTGATGCTCCATTTCTCTAGGCGTGTACAAGGGGTTGGTATTTACAACGATTAAACCTGCTTTGAGCGCACCAATTAATACAACAGGGTATTGTAAGCAGTTAGGCATTTGAATGGCTATCCTATCCCCCTTTTTAAGATTTAATCCATTTTGGAGATACGCTGCGAAATTAGTTGAGAGCTGATTAGTTTCCTGAAAAGTGAGTGATTTACCCATGTTTTCATAGGCCTCTTTGCTTCCAAATCTCTTAAAAGAGGCCTCATACATTTCAATGATATTCTCAGGTCTGTCATCATTGATTTCAGCGGGGATACCTTTAGGGTAGTTTGCAATCCAAGGAAAGTTGCTCATTATTTCTTTTTGGTTTAGACTCAAAGATAAAAATGAAAAGCTAAAAAAAAAGGAGTCTCAAAAGACCCCTTGCATAAATTTAAAAGACTGCACACTTAAAAATGCTGTAGGAGAAGGATTCGAACCTCCACGGAGCAGTTAGGTCAATAGACTTTATCCTGGACCCCCACCCCCGAGAAAGGAGGGTACGGCTGCCTGTTTCGTCACCCTACAATGTAAAAATACTGGGCTGCGTTCTAAAGAACTTTTGACTCAGGCCGCAGACCAAGCATTTTAGTTTTGTTTACAAATCACCCTCTATGATTCGCTTGCTGTAGGAGAAGGATTCGAACCTCCACGGAGCAGTTAGGTCAATAGACTTTATCCTGAACCCCCACCCCCGAGAAAGGAGGGTACGGCTGCCTGTTTCGTCACCCTACAGTATATGTTTCTCATTTGAAACTGTTTCAAAGGTAATAGAAATAGTCATTTGATTAAAATATCACTAACTAAACAGTCGATTATTTAGAGATTAATTACTATTAAGCTATTTTTATTTCGAATTCAATAATTTAAAGTTTCAATCATGCCTGATAATTACGAAATTGACAAAGTAGATTTAAAGATTCTCTCACTTCTTCAACATAATGCGAAGAAACCATACACAGAAATTGCCAAACAAGCCTTTGTATCGAGTGGCACAGTGCACGTACGCATGAGTAAACTCGAGAAAATGGGTATTGTCAAAGGGGCCTCGCTTGATCTTAATTTATCCAAACTTGGCTATGGTGTTTCTGCATTCTTGGGAGTATTCCTTTCCAAAAGCTCGCTTTACGAAAAAGTGGCCAGTCAACTGGCGAAGATTCCCGAAATCACTAGCGTTCACTACACCACAGGAAACTACTCCATGTTTGTGCGCATCTACGCGAAAGGCACAGACCACTTGAAAGACATCCTCCATGATAAAATTCAAAAAGTTGATGGCATAGAAAGAACTGAAACGTTTATCATTCTTGAGGAAACTTTCACCCGTAGTATACAGTTGGGTATATAATAAAAAAACAACGTCTGACCTACATAGATAATATTAATAATCTATTGAAAAAAGGAATTAGAGAACCTTTTCCTTTAGTATAGATGTTGTACATTTGAGTTTAAAATGATTCTAAATAACTAGGAATGGCTAAAGACGATCAGATATTAGAGGAGTTCACATCCAAAGAATATGAATTTGGATGGACAGTAGACTTTGAGGCCGATGAGGCACCCAAAGGTTTGAACGATGATATCATTCGGTTTATCTCTGCTAAAAAAGAAGAGCCGCAATGGATGTTAGACTGGAGACTTAAAGCTTTCCATGCATGGCATAAAATGAAGGAACCTGAGTGGGCCAATGTTCACTATCCAAAAGTAGACTTCCAAGACCTTATATATTATTCCGCACCAAAGAAGAAGAAGCAAGTCAATTCTCTCGATGATATTGATCCAGAGATGATTGCTACTTTCGAAAGACTTGGCATCTCACTTACTGAGCAAAAGAGACTTACAGGTGTAGCAGTGGATGCTGTAATTGATTCAGTATCTGTGGCAACCACATTCAAAGAATCACTTGGTAAATTGGGCATTATTTTCTGCTCTTTCTCAGAGGCCGTAAGAGAACATCCCGAGCTTATCAAAAAGCATATGGGTTCAGTAATACCCGCCAACGATAATTACTATGCTGCCTTAAATGCAGCTGTATTTTCAGATGGTTCGTTCTGTTATATTCCGAAAGGCGTAAGATGCCCAATGGAACTTTCAACTTATTTCAGAATCAATGCTGCCAATACAGGTCAGTTCGAAAGAACCTTAATTGTGGCTGATGAAGGATCTTATGTCAGTTATCTTGAAGGTTGTACTGCACCAATGCGTGACGAAAATCAATTGCATGCAGCAGTCGTAGAAATCGTAGCGGCAAAAAAGGCTGAAGTAAAATATTCTACCGTTCAGAACTGGTATCCAGGAAACAAAGAAGGTGTAGGGGGTATTTATAACTTCGTAACCAAGCGTGGAATTTGTGAAGGCGACTATTCCAAAATTTCTTGGACTCAGGTAGAAACTGGTTCAGCTATTACGTGGAAATATCCTTCTTGCATACTCAAAGGCGATTATTCAGTTGGCGAATTCTACTCTGTAGCTGTCACCAACAATTATCAACAAGCCGATACTGGAACTAAGATGATCCATATTGGGAAAAACACGAAATCCAGAATTGTATCGAAAGGTATTTCAGCCGGAAAATCACAAAATAGTTATCGTGGTCAAGTACACGTGATGAAAAGAGCCTCTAATGCTCGAAATCATTCTCAGTGCGATTCCCTCTTAATGGGTGATCAATGTGGTGCGCATACTTTCCCTTACATTGATATTGAAAATCAATCGGCACATGTAGAACATGAGGCAACCACTTCGAAAATTGGTGAGGATCAAATCTTCTACTGCTTGCAAAGAGGTATCGATGAAGAATCAGCTGTGGCCTTGATTGTTAACGGTTATGCAAAAGAAGTGCTAAAGCAATTACCGATGGAATTCGCTGTAGAAGCACAGAAACTTCTTGCCTTAACGCTAGAGGGGTCGGTAGGCTAAAAGCAGTAGGTTCAAAGATTGGTGATGCCAATTGTACCATGAGCTACTGACTTTAGATCAAAAAAAGAGAACTAACAATAAAAGAAGCAAATACAAGATTGAAGAGTTGAGAGCGTCTAAGGATTTATTAGACTCTTTCCACTTCAAATCCAAAACATAGAATCTACGATGTTATCAATAAAGAATCTACACGCGAAAATTGAGGATAAAGAAATCCTAAGGGGCATTAATCTTGAGGTAAAACCTGGGGAAGTTCATGCAATCATGGGACCTAATGGTTCTGGAAAAAGCACTCTAGCTTCGGTATTAGCCGGAAGAGAAGATTATGAAGTCACAGCAGGTGAGGTTCAATTCTTAGGTAAAGATTTGTTGGAATTGGCAGCAGATGAAAGAGCCCGCGAAGGCATTTTCTTGGCTTTTCAATACCCAATAGAAATCCCTGGAGTAAGTACTACAAACTTCATGAAAACTGCCATCAATCAAATTAGAGCCCATCATGGCGAAAAACCATTAGATGCAGTTTCGTTTTTGAAATTAATGAAAGAAAGAATGAAGCTTGTTGAAATAGACCAAGCTTTATTGAGTCGTTCGTTGAATGAAGGATTCTCAGGTGGTGAGAAAAAGAGGAACGAAATTTTCCAAATGGCGATGCTTGAACCTAAGTTGGCCATTTTGGATGAAACTGACTCTGGTTTAGACATTGATGCCTTGCGTATTGTCGCTAACGGTGTGAACAAACTAAAATCAAAAAATAACGCAACAATTGTTGTGACGCATTACCAAAGACTACTCGATTATATAGTACCTGATTTTGTTCATGTATTATACAACGGTCGAATTGTTAAATCAGGCACAAAAGAACTTGCGCTAAAGCTTGAGGCACAAGGTTACGATTGGATCAAAGAAGAAGCTGACGCTATCGCCTAATAAAATAACTATGGAGAAAATTGCAGGACAATCGATTATTGATTCGCTTGAAATACAGTTCGATGCGTTTGAAAAAAGCTTGAATGGCCAAAGCCAAACCGCGGCTCATCAATTGCGTAAAAAGGCTTTTGAAAACTTAGTCGCTAATGGTTTCCCAAGTGTTAAAAGTGAAGAATACAAGTTCACTAATTTCACTAGAGCGATTGAGAAAAACTTTGACTTAAAATTAAATACATCCCCGCCTGAACTGACGGCCGAACATTTGGCTAAAGTAGAAGTCGAAGGACTTGACGCCTACCGATTGGTATTTGTGAATGGGGTTTATAATGAGTCTCTTTCTGATGAAATCGCTGAAGATGGTATTAAAGTCACCCCTTTAGTTGATGCATTCAAAGGAAACACAGCAGCTATTGCCGATCATTTTGGTAAAACCGCCAATTTCGAAGAGGATGCTTTTGTCGCTTTAAATACCGCTTTTAGCCAACATGGCATAGCGATTGAAATTGCTTCGAAAGCGGTGATCAGTAAGCCAATAGTGCTTTACTATATGGCTGACGCCACCAATAGTGAAGTGTCATTTCACGCAAGAAATCTGATCAACGTAGGTCAATTTGCTGAAGCCACGGTAATTGAAAAATTCGACACCATTGGAGGTCACAAAAGCTTTACAACGATAGTGAATGAAATCACCATCGCAGAAAATGCTCAATTCCAATATTTTAAAGTAGAAAATGATACTGAGCTGGCCTATCATATATCGAATGTATATGCTAGACAGGCATCTTCAAGTAACTTCAAAACATTTACTTTCTCTTTGAATGGAGCAATGGTTAGGAATAACCTCCACATTAAAATTGAGGGTGAAGGCATAGATACTTACATGAATGGACTTTACTTACTCAAAGGGAAAACCCATGTAGACAATCATACTGTTGCAGACCATACCAAGCCCAACTGTCACTCAAGCGAATTGTACAAAGGCATAGTGGACGAAAGCGCTAAAGCGGTATTTAACGGGAAGATCTTTGTTAGGCAAGAGGCCCAAAAGACTAATGCCTTTCAGTCGAATAAGAATATTCTACTTTCTGATCATGCTACTATTAATACAAAGCCCCAACTCGAAATTTGGGCTGATGATGTCTCTTGCTCACACGGCTGTACTATCGGTCAATTAGACCTAGATGCCTTATTTTATCTACAAGCAAGAGGAATCAAAAAGGACAAAGCAAAAGTAATGTTGCTAAATGCCTTTGCTAGCGATGTGTTAGCGACAGTGGCAAATGACGCCATTAAGATATATTTGGAGGAAATAATTAAAAATAGGTTAGAGAAGTAATGTCTCAGGTCATAGAAAAACAGCAACTAGATATACAGAAAATAAGAGGAGAATTTCCAATTCTCCATCAGCAGGTCAATGGCAAACCTTTAGTTTACCTAGATAATGCGGCTACCAATCAGAAGCCACAAAGGGTGATTGATGCATTAGTTAACTATTACCAGAAAGACAATGCGAATATCCATAGAGGTGTTCATACCCTTGCAGAAAGAGCGACTACCGCTTATGAATTGACGCGTAAAAATGTTCAGACATTTATTAATGCCAATGAGGTAGAAGAGATCATTTTCACGAAAGGCACATCAGAAGGTATTAACCTCGTAGCTTCTTCTTGGGGAAGAAAATTCCTGAATGAAGGCGATGAAGTACTAATTTCTGCCATGGAGCATCACTCCAACATTGTGCCTTGGCAAATGATTTGTGAAGAACGTGGCGCTACAATAAAAGTAATACCCATTAATCAAGTGGGAGAAATCATAATTGAAGAACTTGATAAATTACTGAGTGAGAAAACCAAAATGGTAGCACTCAATCATGCTTCAAATTCACTGGGAACGATTAACCCTATTGAACTGATCATTAAAAAGGCCCATGCCGTTGGTGCAAAAGTATTGATTGATGGTGCACAAGCGCCCTCTCACCTACCCATCGATGTCAAAGCATTGAATGTAGACTTTTATGCCTTTTCTGCTCATAAAATGTATGGTCCGACAGGCACTGGTATTTTATACGGTAAGAGATCAATGCTCGAAAAGATGCCTCCTTATCAAGGTGGTGGGGAAATGATCAGAGAAGTCAGTTTTACAAAAACGACTTACAACGACATCCCATATAAATTCGAGGCAGGAACTCCTGGCATCGCCAATGTGATCGCTTTAAATGAAGCAATGAGCTTTATCAATGAACTAGGAAAGGAAAATATAGCAAAACACGAATTAGCCCTATTAGATTATTCGACCAAGGCACTTAACAATATTGAAGGCGTTAATATCATTGGCACAGCGCAGAGTAAAGTAAGTGTAGCTTCCTTTACCGTAGAAGGAATTCACCATTTCGACCTCGGAATGTGGATGGATGCTAAAGGTGTCGCTGTGAGAACAGGGCATCATTGTACTCAACCGTTGATGGATTTTTATGAAATTGAAGGTACTACGCGCGCATCGTTTGCCGTGTACAACACCATTGAAGAAATCGATGTTTTTATTGACGCGCTCAACAGTATAATCACAAGGTTACGAAAATGAGTGCCTCCATTAATGATATTCAAAACGCTGTAATTGAAGATTTTTCTATGCTGGATTCAGACATGGAGATGACCATCAATTACATTATGGAATTAGGCGAGCAACTGCCAGCAATGGCAGATTCAGAAAAGTCCGAAGACAATATTGTTAAAGGATGTCAGTCTAAGGTTTGGCTTAATGCAGCATATAAAGAGGGAAAGATTGATTTCGATGCCGATAGTAATACGGCCATTACAAAAGGATTAGTCAGCCTATTGGTCAGAATTCTTTCAGGTCGTAGTCCTCAAGAAATAATCGATTCTGACTTGTATTTTATCGATAAAATTGGGCTCAATAGATTTATAGGAACTCAGCGCTCAAATGGCCTTGGGGCCATGATGAAGCAGATCAAGATTTACGGATTAGCTTACTCAACAAAAAGTAATAATTAATTATGTCAGACGGACTGAAAGAAAACTTAAGAGATCAAGTCGTTGCGGCTATTAAAACCGTATACGACCCTGAGATTCCAGTAGACGTGTACGAACTAGGATTGATCTATGAGATCAATGTATTCCCTGTGAATAACGTTTATGTTTTGATGACACTGACCTCCCCTTCTTGCCCTGCGGCAGAAGTAATTCCAGAAGAGGTGAAGCAATCAATCAAAGCAATTGAAGGTGTGAATGATGTTGAGGTAGAATTAACATTCGACCCTCCATTTACGCAAGAAATGATGTCGGAAGCGGCAAAGCTGGAACTAGGCTTTATGTAAGAGAGTTATAGCTGAGAATTCAAGAAATTCGGCTTAACATTAGTAATTATTAGAAATTTAAAAGATAAAAAATATGTATCCAGAACACTTACTTGTCCCCTTTAGACAGGAGCTAATCGAGGCAGGATTCACAGAATTGAAATCAGCAGATGCTGTTGACGAGCATTTGAAAAACTTAAAAGGAACGTCATTATTAGTAATCAACTCAGTATGTGGTTGTGCTGCTGGTACTGCCAGGCCAGGTGTACGCATGGCGTTGAAGCTTTCTAAAAAGCAACCTGATAACTTGACTACGGTATTTGCAGGTGGCGATATTGAAGCCACTGAAAAAGTGAGACAATGGCATTTGCCTTACCCTCCATCCTCTCCATCTGTTGCGCTTTTCAAAGATGGTGAACTCGTTCACTTCGTAGAAAGACATCACATTGAAGGCAGAACTGCTGAAATGATTGGCGGTCACCTAGCAGAGGTATTCGAAGAGTTTTGCGAAGCAAAATAAAATAAAAAAAGGTCGACTCTTAGAGCCGACCTTTTTTATTGTTCCTAATAAGTATCAATCAATGTTCAATTGATAGTAATAGATACTGTTATAGCTGGTTAAAAAATCACTCGCATTCACCAATCTTCTCAATTCCTTATTTCTCATTTGCTCAATGGTGTGAATTGGCGCTTCTAACAGCAACTCATTGTCATT
>JBLIES010000044.1:0-20063 GCA_047633135.1 Roseivirga sp. | reverse complement strand
ATCCCTTTGTATCGAGAATCCAAACGGCCTACAGTTCTGCCCTCATGTCTTAGCAGGTCTTTCCAAAAGAAATTAGTCGGTACATCTAAGTTATGGTCGCGGATTACATTTTCTTCTAAACCAGAATAACGGGCAAACATTTTAATGGCTTCGTTCTTTTCTGCATCAGTAGCCCAAGCACCTTTGGCCATTACAGGCAACAGCTGATTCATGGTGTAGCGCTCTGCTTCTTCTAGTACAACGAGTAAGTCTTTGGCTTGTAAATCGGCTGGCAGCTGTTTGTGGTAATGAGCCGCAGCGGCAAAGTAGGGCAGGCGATTAGCCATTTCTACCGGACCGCTTCTGTCGATACCAAGGTCAGTAGGCGAAACAAGGATGACTCCATTTAAATACATCCATTGACTGCTTTGTAAAGTATAGGCCAATCCAGAAACTCTGGTCGTGCCATAACTTTCTCCAATCAAGTATTTAGGTGAATTCCATCGGTTATTTCTAGTGACAAAAGTATTTACCCATTCGGCCAAGTAAGCAATGTCTTGATTTACGCCAAAGAAAGTAGAACGCTTGGCTTCAGGGTCAACGATGCGTGAATACCCTGTATTGACAGGGTTGACAAACACAATGTCGGCTACATCTAAGATAGAATTCGGATTGTCTTTAACGCCATAGGGCTGTATTGGGAAACCTTCATCGTCAATTTTAAGAATCCTTGGGCCAGTATAGGCCAAGTGCATCCAAACAGAAGCAGAGCCAGGGCCACCGTTGAAGGAGATCACCAAGGGTCTTCGGTCTTTATCCTTCACATCGGTTCGCTCATAATAAGTGTAGAACAATGTGGCAATTGGATGACCATCTTCTGCCCATACCGGCTGTGTACCAGCCGTAGCAGCGTAAGGTACTTTTTTACCTTTTATCGTTACTTCATGTTGAGTAGTAACGGCTGATTCAATTTCAATTTGCCTGCTCTGGGCCGTAGCCATGAGCGTTACGGCAAACATCAAAAATAAAGTATTGATTATTTTCATAATGAGTTATTTATTGAGCGGTGTATCGATCTTCTTTCTTAACGCTCTTGTTTAGTTTCTTCACCAAAACGCTCATCATTTTAGCCTGTTTTGGTTTTAGTTTCACGAGCATCTCCTGATAATAAATAAATTGTAACTCTTGATCTTGGGTAAGCAACCCCATCCAGCCCTGTGCTCCGTAATACAATCCTCTGGTACGACTCATCAATTCACCATAGAGACCAATCACATCTTTAATTTCATCTCCAGCCACCTTATCATAATTGGTTTTACTTCTGTCGAGTTTTGCTAAATGAGCTTGTAAAGCGGCCATTTTAGAGAGTTCGCCTGTCAAGTCATTATAGAATTCACCAATCTGCATCAATTTAGCTGTCCATGCCTTTCTATCTGAAATGTTGATATCAATTCTGTGATCATCGATCACTGAGAACAGCTGAGTATAGCTGCTTCCTTTTACCGTTAGCTTGGCAAGGTAATTCCCAGGCACAACCGGAGGACCACCAAGGCCAAAACCTCTTCCTCTAGCACTGGCGATACCCTCTAAATCTTTATGATTTAAATCCCAGTACTCTCTTTGTATGCCCGCTGTGGTGTCAGGCGTCAAAGTCCTAATCAAATTACCATAAGTGTCCTGAATGCTTAATTCGATGTCTTTCTTTTCTACTGCTGTTTTTAAATAATAGTCGATCATGGCCCCTTTCGCTGGGTTTTCTCCCCTGAAAAACATATCACCTACATGTGCACCATCACTTGTATAATTGATACGTTCTGCCGTAGGTACGCTGAACAATGCAGCAGATTGACTCATTACGCTTGGTGTCAGTTCCTGTATCGAATTAAGGTTGTCTAAAATCCAAACACCACGACCGTGAGTGGCCAAGACCAAATCATTGTCCCGAGGGTGAATGACTAGATCATTGAATGGAAGGGTTGGCATATTATTCTTTAATTCTATCCAGTTTTTACCGCTATTATTAGAAATATAGAAACCGAATTCAGTTCCTAAGTAGAACAAGTTTGGATTTTTTGGGTCTTCGCGCATGGTCCGTACAACACGATTTGCGGGTAGATCACCTACAATTGAAGTCCATGTTTTTCCTCCATCTACTGTTTTGTAGAGGTAGTTTGTGAAATCATCATTTCTGTAATTGTTGATGGATACGAATGCTGTGCCAGCGTTATGTCCAGATACTTCGATTGTATTGATCCATGTCTCTTTAGGTAAACCCGAAAGTTTAGCGGTAGCATCAGTCCAATTTTGGCCGTCATCTACAGATACTTGTAGTAAACCATCGTCAGTACCAGCGTACAAGTGGCCTTGAATGAATTTATCTTCGGCCACAGCGGTAAGGGTAGGGTAGTAAGGAATTCCATCGTCTAAAGAGGCCGTATTTTCATCGGCTCTTTTCCCCATGATTTTCAAATCTCTTCGATTAACCTTAGTGGTCAGGTCGCCCAAAGACGCCCATGAATCACCACCATCGGTACTTTTCCAAAGTACATTCGTACCTGCATAAATAGTATTTGTATCGTGGTGAGATAAGAAGAAAGGACCATCCCAGTTGGCTGGTGCCATGGCATTTTCCAAATCTGGCTCCGGTAGGCCTGGTCCCCAGAAATCCCAGTTTCTTCTGGCGCCAATTGCGCCTTTAGGATCGCCCGGGCGAATTGACTTGCTCTGCCCTGTATTGAGGTCTAATTTGAATAATCCTAAATATTGAGATTCGCCAAACATCACGCCCTCTTCTGCCCTATGTGCTAGGCTTAAAAAGCCATCACCACCACCAGTTCTTCTCCAGTCTGAGTTCAGAATGCCATCATTGCGATAGGTTTCATTCGGGCCAACCCAGCTACCATTGTCTTGTAACCCACCGTAAACATTGTAAGGAACGGCCATGTCGACAGAAACCCTATAGAATTGACTAACAGGTAAATTGGTAACAAACAACCATGTTTTAGCTTGGTCATAAGAGATACCAATACCACCATCATCACCTTTGATCACGTGGCGAGAATCATTAGGGTTAATCCATAAAATTCTATCGTCACCATGTAAAGATTGTCTCACCCGACTAAAGGTCTTCCCACTATCTATCGAAACGCTGAACTGGTTTTGCATGTAAACTCGCTTATCGTCATTAGGGTCGACTAAAGGCTGACTTGCATACATCGGTCTTGGGTTCCAATCACTCATTAAAGCCCAAGATTCACCTTTGTCTTCTGAGCGGTATATACCGGCCCTTCTTTCATTGTAAGCGGTAGAAGCATTGTACTGAAAACCTTGCTCCACTGAAGCGTACATAATGTTCGGGTTTTTTGGATAGATGGTGATTCCAATTCTTCCATACTCACCTTCTGGTAAGCCATTTCTTAATTCTTTCCAAGTTTTGCCGCCATCGGTAGATTTGTGTAATCCAGATCCAGTTCCACCACCATCAAATCCATAAGGGGTTCTCCTTCTCTGGTAGGTAGCTGCAAATATTGTATTAGGGTTGGAAGGGTCTAAAGCAACATCTACAACTCCCGTGTCATCATTCACATAAATGATTCTCTCCCAAGATTTACCGCCATTGGTTGTTTTGTATAAGCCTCTTTCATTATTGGCACCCCATAAATGACCCATTGCTGCAACATATGCTACGCTGCTGTCAGTAGGGTGGAGGGCTATTCTTCCAATATGGTGAGAGTCTTTGAGGCCCATGTTTTTCCATGATTTACCACCATCTGTAGACTTATAAACACCATCGCCCCAGCCAGAACTTTGACGGTTGGCTCTTTCTCCAGTACCAACCCATAATATTTCAGGATGCTGCTGGTTAAGAGCAATCGCTCCAACAGAATGTGTAGCCTCATTCTCGAATATTGGCTTCCATGTGACACCATTGTTGGTTGTTTCCCATACGCCACCTGTCGCTGTGGCAGCATAGAAAGTATAGGGATCTGACGCTTTAACAGCTAAGTCTACCACTCTTCCACTCATATTAGCTGGGCCAATATGCCTGAGGTTTAGATTTGAATAGGTGTCAGATGTGACTTGAGAAAATGCTGAAATGGCTAAGAAACACATCATTAGCCCTGAGAGGAGGATTCGGTTCTTCATGAGTTTGGATTGATTTTACAATGCTGGAATATAAGGATAGAAATGTCTTGAAGAGCATCATTTTTTAAGAACGGTTACTCCATCTCAGCGGTAGTGTCGTTACGTATGTTTTGCTTTACTTTGCAGAAAATAGTAGGACTTGGTCATTTCTACATTTAATGACTTTTACTGAATGAGGATTATACTGTTTGTTTTATTATG
Organism: Roseivirga sp.; assembly: GCA_047633135.1. Lineage (GTDB taxonomy): Bacteria > Bacteroidota > Bacteroidia > Cytophagales > Cyclobacteriaceae > Roseivirga. The sequence continues at coordinate 15,737 of JBLIES010000044.1, read as the reverse complement.
TGCGCTAAGTTTCTCAGGCTTTGGTCAAGACACGCTGGAGTACAGGCCTAAAATCATGGAATTTAGTTTAGAAAATCATTCTGGCTATAATGCCAATCCAAAGGCGAATCAAGATGTGAATTCGTTGACTAGAATTAAGCAAGACATGTCATTGAAGCTTAGAGCGGGTATCCCCCTTGTTTTAAAGGCGAAAACAATTTTTGCTATTCAACTCAAGTACGATCAGCAGTTTTATAGAACAGAAACAAGCCAAAATGACCTTTTCAATTACCTTAATTCAAGGCAGTTAACTAACACGGGGGTCACACTCTTCTATCAGTATAAAAAAGAAAAAGGTAAATCATTGACTTTCGTCACTTCTGCTGAATTGGCCAGCGATGAATGGAATTTCAACCGATACTCTAATCGGTACTTGGCTAATGTGAATTATATGAAAGACCTTAATTCCACCGCTAGTATAGGCTTTGGCGGTGTTGTGAATTATGCCTTAGGTGTTTGGAATATATACCCTACTTTTAGTTATCAAAAAAAGCTGAGTAGTAAAACACTATTCGAAGCTTTCTTACCCAGCAAGGTGAACTTTCGCTACCATATTAATCCAAAGACCTATTTAATAGCTGAAACGGAATTTGTAAACTGGAGATTTAACGTAACCAACCCTATCCCTCAAAACGAAGGATCTTTGGCCCTCATCAGAGCAGATGTCTATTTCAAATTCAGATTAGAAAAAGAGATTCACGACTGGCTCTGGCTTGGAGTAGACACTGGTTTTATTCATAATGTCAATTATGGGCTTACCTCTCCTGGTGGGAGAATGGCAGACGCAGTACAAGAATTTAACGTGAGGGATACTGGATTTATAAGATTTTGGATTTTTATTTTACCCCCAAGTAAACTCTGGAAATCACTTTAGATTTTATAGACCATCTGAAAGTTATTCCTGCTGCGCTGCTCAATAATGATTTGTTTATCTTTCATTAGGTGGTCTATGGTTTCCTGATTGTAGTTTTTAATAGTAATCATCTCTAAACCCTCATTATAATAAATCAAAAAATCTTCTTTCAAAGCCATTCGTAATTGCTCTCTTTTCTGAGGGTTATCGTCCATGCATATCGTAAACGATATGGCCGAATTCTGCATCAAATTGATGGTTAAGTGATTGCGATTGATATGTTCGAAAATCATATGAATGTGCTGCTCATTAATGAATGAAAAGTCACTGATTTTGAATGAAATAACCGTCTGCTTTTCCTTGTGAATAATGGCAGGTGCTAAATTAGGTATTACACACTCGTTGATTAATGTACCACTGGCTTCAGGGTTCTCGAAGGACTTTACGTAAAGTGGGATTCCTTTTTGGGCTAATGGTTTGATTGTCTTGGGGTGAATGACAGAAGCACCATAATATGTCATTTCAGCGGCTTCTTTGTAGGGAAGTTGATCGAAAAGCACAGTGTTGGGAAACTTCTTTGGGTCTGCATTAAGCACGCCCGGAACATCTTTCCAAATGGTGACGGATTCAGCACGTAGAGACGTAGCAAAAATGGCAGCACTAAAATCTGATCCCTCGCGCCCTAGCGTGGTTGTATTGAACTTGGCATTCGATCCAATAAACCCTTGGGTCAATAGCACTCTTTTATCTTTGTGTTGCGCTACTTGTGATCTTATGATGTTTTGAGTGGCACCCCAATCAATTATTGCTTGCCTGTGTATATTGTCAGTTTTCACTAATTTTCTGGCGTCAAGCCAAACAGTGTTGATCTGGCGGGTATTCAAATAGGCGCTTATAATTCTTGTGGAAAGAATTTCTCCATAAGAAACCGTTTGATCGTACAAATAATCGTAGCCAAGAGAAGAACTAAAACGCTCTAAATCATTGGTTAAGTTTTCAAAATCTTGCTGAATTTCAGAACCTAATTGCTGATTACCCTTTAGGCCGAGTTCATTAATGACTTGCGTGTGAAAATCTTTGATGTATTGAAGAGAGACGAGGTGATCTTCTTCATCCATTAAATTTTTCAATACCAACTCGAAGGCGTTGGTCATTTTACCCATAGCGGATACAACTACCATGAGTTGGCCTGCACTATGAGCCTCAATTATGGCCACCATGTTTTTTACCGAACTGGCATTTTTCACCGATGCACCACCAAACTTAAATACTTTCAAAGGTCGTTAGTTATTTTTCTTAATTTCGCTGCAAGTTACCAACGATTTTCGAGATAAAAATTATAAAAACTAATGTCAAAAGCTGAAAATTCTAGAATTGCGTTACCTGTCGGGTCAAACTTAGACAGGTTTATTATGAAGAATCAAGAAGCATTTGCTTATGCCTCTGGAGAGTTATCACAATTGATTCGCGATTTGGCCTATGCTGGTAAGGTGGTGAACAGAGAGATCAATCGTGCTGGTTTGGCAGGCATAACGGGTGCCTACGGTACTGATAATGTGCAAGGTGAGGCACAACAAAACCTAGATGTAGCTGCTAATATCCGATTTTCTAGGGCACTGAAGAAAGGTGGAGAAGTTGCGGCTATCATTTCTGAAGAGGAGGAAGATATTATCGACCTGAATAATCCGAGGGCTAAGTACATCATTGCCATCGACCCTTTAGATGGCTCTTCTAATATTGACGTAAATGTTTCTATCGGGACTATTTTTTCAATCTATAGAAGGATTTCACCTCTAGGTGGCCCCGTACAAATGGAAGATGTGCTTCAAAAAGGTAAGGATCAGGTAGCCGCAGGTTACATTCTGTATGGCTCGTCTACCATGTTTGTGTATACGACTGGGGCAGGAGTAAATGGCTTTACGTATGAACCTTCTTTAGGTGAGTACCTTCTTTCTCATCAAAATATGAAGATGCCAGAGGATGGATCGATTTACTCTGTCAATGAGGGCGCTTCGAAAACTTTTCCTCAAGAAGTAAAAGATTACATCGACATATGTAAAGACAGAGGTTACTCAGCCAGGTACATTGGGTCATTAGTTGCAGATTTCCATAGAAATATGCTCAAAGGCGGTATCTACATTTATCCTTCAACAGAGAAGGCACCCAATGGGAAACTAAGGTTGATGTACGAATGCAATTGCCTAGCCATGGTAGCAGAACAAGCAGGAGGCATGGCAACAGATGGTAAGCAAAGGATCTTGGACATTGAACCTACTTCTTTGCATCAGCGAGTGCCTTTCTTTGTTGGAAGCAAAAAGATGGTGACGGAAGCTTCTAAGAGCTGATGCTGAACTTACTTTCCTTTCTGAGGATGAATTTGTTCTCAAAAAGAGGCTTAACGCATTCATCAATATTTGTGCTTAGAAATTCAATGCTGAGTTGTGTTAGATCCTTCGTTCCTCAGGGAAAGGAAACGCTTATTTTACCTTCGATCGATCATTGTTTGTGAAGAAAAAGCAAGCGTCTCTTTTTAGGGGTTAAGCGTTATGATTCGAAAAATATGCTCCTCGATATTGGATGCATTATTTTATTCATCCTCAGTGGTAGCAAAGGAACTAGAAGCTCAATCATCAATAGTAAATCGTAGATCCTTCGTTCCTCGGGAAAAGAAAAGAGTAAGCAAGTAGATAGGGAACAAGGTTTTTTTGAGTTGACCATTGACGCATTACCGATAACTTGTAATTATTGCGCTGAGTACTTCTTACGAGTGTCAACTTTTTGAAGTTCGCGTTCCCAAATCATTTCAGATATGGTTTGAGCGGGGTTAGGAGAAATAGCCAAAGCTGCTTTTAATTTCTCTTCAGACACATCGATTCTGTAAAGTGAATTGATTAATTGATTAAAATCGTGGAGGAGTAAATGTTCCACGAGCTTGTAGAGCAGTGTAAATGCTTTTTCTGGATCTATGCCTTCAACAACATCCCAATGATTAGGGGCTAATTGAAAGTCTTTTTGAATAAGACTTAGGCTGGTAAGGACGTCTTTATTATCCATAAAAAAAGCCGGCTTTCACCGGCATTAATCATTTCTTCTCTTCTTCAGTAGCAGGCGCTTCTTCAATAAAGACTTCTGGAAAATCTTTGGATAAAAGGTTATACCAAGTGATGAGTTTCTTTATATCCGAAGTGTAAACACGAGTTTGGTCGAAATCAGGGAGAATATGTTCCATGAAAGACATCAGCTCGTCACCAGCAGAGTTCTTGTTAAGGCCAGTGTCACCGTCAAATTCACTGTGGATTTTACGCATTACATCCGCTAGGGGAGTTGCACCCTCTTCTGTATTGGTGTAGATCGAGATCTCGCTTAACACCGATACTTGAGCATCTGCACCAACTACCACTTTCTTTTTTTGCGAATCCAAGGATTCTAAAATAATGCCTGATCTTCCTGGTTTAGCAATTCTAAACAAACCACCTTTTCCGGATACAGCGGCAATTTCTTCAAACTTCATAGTGTCTTTATTATATAATGCCTCAAGGTAAATTTACCCTGAGTTAATGGTGAAAGAAAATTCAATTAATTATTAAGAACTACATCAATGTATTCTATCAACTCATCTCTCCCTGCCCCAGTTTCTGCCGAACTGCTGAACATCACAGGTAAATCTTCCCAAGTTTCTTTTAAAGCTTTTTTAAATTTAGCGATACTCTGTTGGGTTTTATTTACCGACTGCTTATCGGCCTTTGTAAAGACCAATGCAAAAGGAATTCCTGATGCCCCAAGCCAATTGATAAACTCAAGGTCAATTTTTTGAGGTTCTAGTCTGCTGTCTATCAAAACAAAAGTGAGTTGCAGATTCTCTCGGCCGATTAAGTAATCCTCGATCATTTGACCCCACGCGGCTCTATTTTTCTTAGAAGCTTTTGCGTAACCATAACCTGGTAAATCTACCAAGTACCAAGACTCATCGATTAAGAAATGGTTGATTAACTGCGTTTTACCAGGCCTGCCCGAGGTTTTAGCCAAGTTTTTACGCTTGGTAAGCATATTGATCAATGAGGATTTCCCTACGTTGGATCTGCCTATAAATGCAAACTCTGCCTTTTCGGCTGGTGGGCATAAGAGGTAATCTGTATTGCTTACAACAAAACTTGAGTTCTCAAACATGGAGCAAAGGTAAATAAGTACAACGAACCTTTAAACCATTCTTGACTCTTATTTTATCGGGCTAACTGAGTTAATTCTTTTTAGCTGAATTATGAGGAAATAGCTCAATAAGCCGTGTTTATTGTTTAAGAGTTCAGCTGATGCCCAGCTTTTCCTCGATTTACTGGTCATTCCCTAAATGATGGTTACCTTTGTAGGGAATTCAAAATCAAGGATACAATTAAAACCAAGATTTATGTCAATAGCAAAGAAAGGCGATAACGTCAAAGTACATTACACAGGCCGATTGAAAGATGGAACAATCTTCGATTCATCAGAAGGTAGAGAGCCTCTTGGGTTTCAAGTAGGTGCCGGTCAAATGATTAAAGGATTTGATGCCGCTGTGGATGGATTAGAAATGGGTAAGAAGGTAACTGCTGAAATCCCTGCAGCAGAAGCATATGGTGATGTCAATGAAGAACTTTATTTCGATGTACCGAAAGATAATCTTCCACCAGACCTTAAACCTGAAGTTGGTCAGCAATTAGCCATGACCCAACCTAACGGAGAACAAGTTCCCGTAAAAGTGAAGGAAGTGAAAGATGAAATTGTTGTGATTGATGCCAACCACGATTTAGCTGGCAAAGACCTAGTTTTCGATATAGAATTGGTGGAGATCGCTTAAAGATCAAATCACCCCAAAAAATAAACGGACTCGCTAAAAATAGTGAGTCCGTTTTTGTTTAAGTGTGGACTGATTAGATCGTATTTTAACTTTGTTAAGTGATCAGTTTTCAATCCTTGAGTTTTTTAGTAATTGATCAAGCTACCCCAAAATAAACTACCCCATCTTAAATCCCTTGAGTTTGATCTGAGTTAACTTGCGTTTTGTATCTAAAGGGAAGTCTCCCTTCATCATCCAATCGTAATAACCACGTTCTTGTTCAAGGACTTCAGTTACTGATTTACCTTTATGTTTTCCGAAATTAAAAACCTCAAGGCCCTTGTCATTGTAAACAAAGCGACCGCCCAGATCAACCATGTTAGAACCAACCAATTGATGCAAAGAAGCCATATCATTTTCAATCTTAGCAATGGTAGTGCCCCCGATGTCTTCTACCGACTGCCCGTTGTACTTGTCGAGTTGTGCCTTTAGTACTTCATAAGTAGCTTCAGTGTCAGCCATGGCGCCATGCGCCCCTTCCAATTCTTTATTACAATAGAATTGATAGGCAGCAGAGAGGGTTCTTTTCTCCATCATAAAGAAGATTTTTTGCGCATCTACAAGCTTTCTCCCACCTACTTCGAAATCTAAACCAGCTCTTAAGAATTCTTCAACCAACAAAGGGATGTCGAAACGCACATGGTTAAAGCCTGCCAAGTCTGCCCCCTCAAGGAATTTAGCAACACTTTTCGCCAAAGACTTGAAAGTAGGCTTGTCCTTTACATCTTCATCACGAATGCCATGAATCATAGCAGATTCTTCTGGAATTGGAATTGTAGGATTAATCAGATGGTGCATTCTCTCTACTTCACCGTTGGGCTTCACTTTTAAGATAGCCAGTTCAACGATACGATCTTGAGCAATATTAATTCCAGTCGTTTCCAGATCGAAAAAGGCAAGAGGATTTTTAAGGTTTAATTCCATGAGTTCCCGGTTTAAAGGTATTTAAAGGATGCTTTCTTTGAGTTGGTCAATTTTCAACCCACCAAAGTTGCCAGAACTCATCAAGATTAAATTTTTATTTACCCAGCTGTGTTTGATTAAGTGGTCATACAATTCATCGCTATCATTGAAAAGGATAATGTCTTTTCGATTGAATGCTTTGCGTAAATCTTCTTCAGTCAATGCATCGAGTCCTTTTTGAGCCACGGTAGAAGGGTTGATGAAGATGATGGCTTCGTCTGTATTATTAAAGGTGTTTTGATATTGATCAATAAAATCTTTGTTCAAACTACTGAAGGTATGTAACTCCAAGCATGCGACTAAGTACCTATTTTGGAACTGATTTTTAACGGCACTGGTAGTGGCGAGTAGTTTGGAAGGGGCGTGAGCAAAGTCAGTATAGATAATCGTAGCCTCGTTTTTTCCTACGATTTCCATCCTTTTGCCTGCACCTTTAAAAGTGACAATTGCCTTGTAGAATTGATCATCATTGATTCCAATTCTTTTGAGTAAAGCCTGTGCTCCACTCAAATTTTGCATGTTATGGTCCCCAAAGATTTCAACTTTAATTTCACCTTCAGGAAGTTTCAAATAGGTGATGCCATCCCGAACCACATGATCATGCGCTTTGTAAGGGATATTGGTTACATCGGGTCTGTCTTTCTCGGCAATGATCATCGAGGCGAGGTTATCGTCTTCGCAATAGATCAATGCCCCAGCTTTTGGAGACGCATCTGCAAACAATTCGAATTGATTTACATAAGCTTCGAGTGTTGGGTAAACATTAAAGTGATCCCAAGCAATGCCGGTTATTGTGGCAATGTGATGATTGTAATGCAAGAATTTGGGTCTCAAATCTAGGGGAGAGGTAGTGTATTCATCTCCTTCTATAATGATAATTGGGGCATCAGTAAGTTTTACCTGTTCTTCAAAGCCATTGATTTGTGCGCCTACCATGTAGTCAAAATCTCTACCTGCGTCTCTAAGCACGTGCATTACAATGGCAGTAAGGCTAGTTTTGCCATGGCTTCCACCAATAACAATACGTTGCTTGTTTACTGAGGCCTCGTAAATGTATTCTGGGAAAGAAAGCACTTTAATCTCTAATGCCTGTGCTTTGAGCAATTCAGGGTTGTCTGCCTTGGCATGCATGCCAAGAATAACCAAGTCTAATGACTTATCTATTCTATGCTCATCCCAGCCCTCTTTGGTTGGAAGTATTCCCCCTGATTGGAGCTTGGATTTCGAAGGCTCATGAAAATGGTCGTCAGAACCGCTTACTTGGTGACCTGCTGTTTTAAGAGCGAGTGCCAAACTGTGCATTATGCTTCCTCCGATGGCAATAAAATGAATGCGCTGAGATTTTTGGGTCATTGTAAAATGATTAGTCTGCCAAAATTAAGACAAAATGGAAGTTGAACAAATATTGTTTGATAATCGTCTCACAAACGTTGATAACTCTGTTGACAACTTGGTGGATAAGACTGTGGGAAAGTATAGTCTACCGATTCGTTGCTACGAAGAATTTTTAGGTCTAGGTTTGAGTAATGGAAAAGGAAAAGTCTTCAGCTATAAGGTCGGGATACAAAAGCAGAAATAGCTTAAGCAATGAGCTTAGCCAACTAGGTAAATTGCCCCCACAAGCCGTAGACTTGGAAGAAGCGGTTTTAGGCGCTTTAATGTTGGAGAAAGATGCGTTGACTAATGTTATCGATATTCTTCGTCCACAGTCGTTTTACAAAGAGGCCCATCAAGTTATTTATCAAGCTATCTATGATCTGTTCCAAGCGTCAGAGCCAATAGATATTCTTACTGTCACCAGTCAGTTAAGAAAAGAGGGTAAGATCGAAATGATTGGTGGCCCTTACTACATCACTCAGCTTACCAATAGAGTAAGTTCTGCAGCCAATATTGAATACCACTCGAGGATCATTGTAGAGCAATCGATCAAAAGGGAATTGATTCGTATTTCATCCGAAATTCAAAGAGAGGCATTTGAAGATACCACGGATGTTTTTCAGTTGTTAGATAAAATGGAGCAATCACTTTTCGAGGTATCTGAAAACAACATTAGGAAGGAATATCAAAAAATGAAAGATATTATGACCACCGCACTTGAAGAAATTCAAGCACGTAAGGATCATAAAGATGGCCTCACTGGTATTCCATCAGGATTTACGAGCTTAGACAGAGTTACCTCTGGCTGGCAAAAATCAGACTTAGTAATCATTGCGGCCAGGCCTGCGATGGGTAAAACTGCTTTTGTTGTTTCTGCGCTTCGCAACGCAGCGGTCGATCATGGTCATGCCGTGGCGATTTTTTCGCTTGAAATGTCTTCCATACAATTGGTCAATCGACTTATTTCTGGTGAAGCGGAATTAGAAGGAGAAAAGATCAAAAAAGGAAATTTGGCAGAACACGAATGGGCTCAGCTAGTACACAAAACAGCCAATCTAACAAAAGCACCCATTTTTATAGATGATACTCCAGCACTTTCAATTCTTGAGTTAAGGGCGAAATGTAGAAGGCTAAAACAACAGCACGATATAAAATTAATCGTAATAGATTACCTTCAGTTGATGTCAGGTGACTCCTCTAAAAGTGGAGGTGGAGGCGGTAATCGTGAACAAGAAATTGCCTCGATTTCGAGATCATTGAAGAACTTAGCCAAGGAATTGAGCGTTCCGGTAATTGCGCTTTCTCAGTTGAGTAGAGCCGTAGAAACACGTGGAGGTGATAAACGACCTCAACTATCCGATCTGAGGGAATCGGGATCAATCGAGCAAGATGCCGATATGGTAATGTTCCTTTACCGACCAGAATATTACGGGATTACACAGGATGAGAATGGAATGCCCACTCAAGGCATAGGAGAAATTATTATTGCGAAGCACAGAAACGGCTCTTTAGAAAATGTGCAACTCAAATTTATCGGTAAGTATACCAAGTTTACAGATATCGATGTAAGCTCCATGGGAGGCAGCTACGGCTCGACTTTCCCTACTTCGGGAGCAGCGAATTTCGAATCGGGTTCAGGTAACTCTATGACTTTCCAAAGTAAAGCCAACAGTAAGGATACACCACCATCTTTACCTCCAAGTGGAGAGGATGCTCCATTTTAGTCACTCTTAATTTAGCCAAAACTTATTTTGTTCATCGAAATTTAAACTTCTATGAAAGCCTTAGTCCTTACTAATAATCCAGAAGAAAAACTCCAAATCCTTGAAGTGCCCAAACCAAGCCCTGGCAAGGGGGAGGTTTTAGTTAAAATTCAAGCGGCAGCACTCAACCGCAGAGACCAATGGCTCAGAGAAGGAAAATACCCCAACATTCAATTTGATACCATTTTAGGTTCAGACGGAGCCGGTATTGTCGAAGCAGTTGGCCAGGGTGTGGACGAAGAGTTACTAGGAACGGAAGTTGTTATCAATCCGAATATTGATTGGGGGCCAGATCCGAAAGTACAAGCAAAGGAGTACAGCATAATTGGAATGCCTCACCATGGCACATTGGCGGAGTACATTGCCGTTGATTACGATAAGGTATTCGCTAAACCAAAACATTTAAACTGGGCAGAGGCAGCCGCTTTACCTTTGGGCGCTTTGACTGCTTTTCGCTCTGTTTTCACACATGGAAAAATAAGTGAGGGTAAAAATGTATTGATTTCAGGAGTAGGGGGAGGAGTGGCGCAGTTCGCATTCCTTTTTGCAATTGCCTTAAAAGCCAATGTTTATGTTACCTCGGGTGATCAAGAAAAAATAGACACTAGCCTAGGCCTAGGCGCGAAAGCAGGGTTTAATTATAAATCCGAAGGCTGGCAAAAACAAGCATTTAAAATCTCTGGCGGGTTCGATGTGGTCATCGACAGTGCAGGAGGCGATCAAATCAACGACTTTATTAAAATCACAAAACCAGCAGGTAAAATCGTTTTCTACGGAGCCACGAATGGCATGCCTCAAAATCTTGACATGTTCCGCTTATTTTGGAATCAAATTACGCTTCAAGGCTCAACGATGGGTAATGACCTTGAATTTGAAGAGATGATCGATTTCGTCAATCTTTATAAAATTAAACCAATTGTTGATTCATTTCGACCATTCTCAGAGGTGATTTCCGCTTTTGACACTATGAAAGCAGGAGGTTCCTTTGGGAAGTTGGTTATCCAAATATAATCGCTGTTTCGCAACGATTATATTTCCAAAAAGCTTACAGTCAAATTAAAGAAGTCATTGCTGCACATCTTGGTTTATAAACGAAAATGCAATTGCCATAACTTTTGTAATGGTAATATTCAGACTTGAGGGCAAAAGTCTTTTATGTAACACTCCAAAAGTGTTCAATCATAGTTCAGATGAATCTATTAGTTCTTGATTCCATAGAAATCAACTTTTATAGAGGTATCTCGATATTTAAAGCCGAACTCAGGTTACAAACGAAATAATGATAAGTAGTTATTTAGGTTAATCACTTAATGAAAAAGGTTAATTTCCAAAGCTAATTCATTGGCAGAGAGACTTTCCATTCCTTGATCAATAGACCCATGATCGTATGAATAGTTAACGGATAAGTAAGGGCTTACATTGACGCCTAAGTTAAAAACGAGAAGAGACTGTTTTCGAAGAGAAATGGTTGACCAAAGTCTGTTTTTATAAATGGCTTTCATGGAGTAGTCCATTCCTCTTGGCTCCATTTTATTGATTCTGGCTAATATTGTTGGTGTAATCTGCCAGTCTTTATTCAAAGGAAGTCGAAATCCAAGCTGTATAAAATGTTGGTTATTAGTTTTGAATGTTTCTTGATTCCCCGCTTTAAGCGAGTTGCCAGAATAAAGTCGTTCTAGGCAATAGCCCACCTGAAGATTGTCCGAATACAACCAAATCCCTAAGCCAAGATCCAAGAAACTCTGTTTGTTGAAACCATTGACGAAGTTTAAAAAAGGCAAATCATTTTCTTCTAATACAAAATAATCATCACTCACATTTAATAAGACAGAACCAATTGTAGCACCTGTACTTAATGTATACCTGGAGTTAAGTGGGAGATGAATACCTGTCGATACGTGGAATGTACTTCTTTCAACCAAACCAAAATTATCTTTAGATATTATTGCCCCTATGACAGGCGTAATTTTCGCACTGAAAGCACCTGCTGAACTGTTTTCAATATATTTCTTATCTCTAAATCCATGAGTCATTTTCTGGCTTGGCTTGGGTGCATAAAGCGCACCATAAATGGAAAGGTAGCTTGAGTTAATGCTTTTGATATTACCAGTTTCTTGTTGTCGAAAACTGAAATCTAAATTGAGATGATCATTAACATTCGTTGCAGCAGGGTTAACTAGAAAGTTGTTGTTCAAGTATTGACTGAACTGTGTGACCTGTTGGCTAAATCCTGAGAAAGAATGATTTAGTAAGGCCAAAAGGATCATATATTTTTTTAAACGCTTCATTTTATTATTGAGATTTCACCTTGAATAAATTCTAAAGGATTAGATGAGTCAATAACCTGAAAGTGATAAGTACCTATGGGTTGAAGTTGATGATTGAAAGTGCCATCCCACGGGTTTTTGAGATAATCATTGCTGGTAAAAAGCAGGCGTCCATAAATATTGTAAATCTGTACTTCTGCATTTGATAGTTTTTCGATTCCTGGAATAATAAAGGTATCGTTGATCCCATCTTGGTTAGGTGTAAAAACATTTGGTATCTCGCTTTTACTGATCAATCTTCTGTACAATCCTACAGTTACAATCGACTCGGATATTTCCAGCATACCATTTACTACATAACCTTTTCCTTCGGTTTTTCTTTGACTATTGGTTTGCGCACTATTCCATTCTCCATTATTCTTCACCCAGATTTGCTCTTCAAATTCTGGACCGTGAACCAAGACTTCGTCATCAAAATATTCTAGGCCTAACCTTAGTTTATCGTTTGGTTTTGTAAAGGTGCTCACGCTGTAATACCTGGTAATACTTTCGCCAAATGGTAGAGTTAGTGTAGAGTGGCCCCTTCTAATGATTAAGGAGTCCGTATTGTTGAAATCCATGAAAATGAGTCCAAGATTACCTATATTTTGATCTTGCAATTGCTCATTGACTGAATACTTTATGATTTCGCCATGTCCACTACTTAGCACTCGATTGTATGATGTTTCACCTATCAGGCGGCTTTCATTTAAGGGTAAGAATAGGTCGTTGTTGAGTAGGTCTATTTCTCCATCCTCGAAAGTCAAGGTATTGATTACAGTAAAATCGATGCCTACTCTAAGAATTCCTTTAATATTCAATTTGACCTTGTAAAACTGTGGGGATTTACTGCCTTCTAAATAAGTTAATGACCTGGTGTCGTTGAATCTAATTTGACCTCTGTCTTGAGTAAATTCTCCATGGTTAACGAAGTCCATGTCGTTCAGGCTTATTGCAACATTTCCTTTTGAAATGAATCGAGCATCTTTTGAAGTAATAAATACCTGACCTGAAACATGGATAGATAAAAGGCAGGCAGCGAGACAGATAATTATTTGATTATTCATTTTTATTAGCTCCTTTCTCTATCATTTCCAGAATTTTAGCTAACTGTTGCTTAAGTTCTTCTATTTCTTTGTTTAGATTATTTATTTGCCCCTGTTGATCTTTTATGGCTTCAACTAAAATAGGTGTAATCTGAGCGTAATTAAGACTTAAGTATCCTTGTGAATCTGCTTGAACAAGTTCAGGAAAGATCTTTCTCACATCTTGTGCTAAGAAACCGATTTGTAGACCAGACTCAAACTTTCTACCTGCAGGATTATCTTGTATCCACTCGTATTTCAAGCCATCAAGCTTTAGTATATTACTTAGGGCATCTCTAAGTGGGGTGATGTTTTGCTTGAATCTACTATCCGAAGTTTGAGTTAATGAAACTACAGAGGCATTTCCATTTACTTCTAATTGGTATGTTATGCTTGAAGGCGTGGCTAAACCAATACCAAGCTTGCCGTTAATATTGACAATGTCATTATTGAAATCACCATAAATAAGTGGGGTGTTGGAAGGTGAATTCTCAATAAACAGCGTGTTACTCCCTGTGTGACTAAACCCTGCTCTATAACCAATCATTATGTTGTTTGATCCTGTGATGTTTTTTTCATGAGATTGATAGCCAATTGCCACATTGTTTGAACCACTGATGACATCGTCAAGTGCATAATTACCGACAGCAACATTATTGTCTCCTGTGCTATACTGTCCTGAGGCCAAACCAAGGAAGACTGAATTATAAGGGTTTGTGAATTCCAGAGTTTTGTTTTTTATTCTGAGCACTTCAACTCCAGCGGTTTGAAACCTTATCACATCATCATCAAGACCGTTCAAATCCGTATTAATTCGAGTGTCGTTGTCGCCATCAATAATAGCGCTATTGTTACCTGATAAGGAAATTGAAGAGCTCCAACTCCCATTGGTCTTTGGCCCAAAAAATTCAAAAGTGTTGATGTTAATATAGAAGTCACCGTCAACGCCAGTGGCTTCATAAGGGTCAATAGTTCCGTTGAGGACTGTTTTTCCGTCTATACCATTAATTCCATCCGTCCCGTCCACTCCATCAATTCCATCTATACCATTAATTCCATCCGTCCCGTCTATGCCGTTTGTTCCGTCAATCCCATTAATACCGTCAGTTCCGATGATTGCGGTGCCAGTTCCCCAAGTTCCCGCGGCTTTAGGGCCGAAGATTTGTAGGGTGTTTGTATTGATGTAGAAGTCACCGTCAACACCAGTTGTGTCATTGGGGTCAACTTCTCCGTTGAGGACTGTTTTTCCGTCTTGTCCGGTAGCACCGTCCACTCCATCGATTCCATCTGCACCGTTGGTTCCATCTATACCATTAATTCCATCCGTCCCGTCTATGCCGTTTGTTCCGTCAATCCCATTAATACCGTCAGTTCCGATGATTGCGGTGCCAGTTCCCCAAGTTCCCGCGGCTTTAGGGCCGAAGATTTGTAGGCTGCTGGTGTTGATATAGAAGTCACCGTCAACACCGTTTGTGTCATTGGGGTCAACTTCTCCATTGAGGACTGTTTTTCCATGTTGACCGTTAGTTCCATCCGCCCCATCAATTCCATCTGCACCGTTGGTTCCATCTATACCATTAATACCATCAGCTCCGTCTATGCCGTTTGTTCCGTCAATCCCATTAATTCCGTCAGTTCCGATGATTGCGGTGCCAGTTGCCCAAGTTCCCGCGGCTTTAGGGCCAAAGATATGTAGGGTGTTTGTATTGATGTAGAAGTCACCGTCAACACCAGTTGTGTCATTGGGGTCAACTTCTCCATTGAGGACTGTTTTTCCATGTTGACCGTTAGTTCCATCCGCCCCATCAATTCCATCTGCACCGTTGGTTCCATCTATACCATTAATTCCATCCGTCCCGTCTATGCCGTTTGTTCCATCTACACCATCAATTCCGTCAATGCCATTAATTCCATCTACTCCATTTGAGCCGTTAATACCATCAGCTCCGTCTATGCCGTTTGTTCCGTCAATCCCATTAATTCCGTCAGTTCCGATGATTGCGGTGCCAGCCCCCCAAGTTCCCGCGGCTTTAGGACCAAAGATTTGTAGGCTGCTGGTGTTGATATAAAAGTCACCGTCAACGCCAGTAGTGTCATTGGGGTCAACTTCTCCATTGAGGACTGTTTTTCCATGTTGACCGTTAGTTCCATCCGCCCCATCAATTCCATCTGCACCGTTGGTTCCATCTATACCATTAATTCCGTCAATCCCATTAATTCCGTCAGTTCCGATGATTGCGGTGCCAGCCCCCCAAGTTCCCGCGGCTTTAGGACCAAAGATTTGTAGGCTGCTGGTGTTGATATAGAAGTCACCGTCAACACCAGTTGTGTCATTGGGGTCAACTTCTCCATTGAGGACTGTTTTTCCATGTTGACCGTTAGTTCCATCCGCCCCATCAATTCCATCTGCACCGTTTGTTCCATCTACACCATCAATTCCGTCAATGCCATTAATTCCATCTACTCCATTTGAGCCGTTAA
>JBLIES010000043.1:0-20526 GCA_047633135.1 Roseivirga sp. | reverse complement strand
TCGCTTTTAAATGGGGTCTCCCAAATATCAGCATAACAAAAGAAAAGTTTTTCACCTTTAAAAAAATTTGCTGCTTGGTAAAGCTCTACTTTATTGACTTCTACACCAAGCACTACTGCCGAAGTCGTTTGACTTAAATAGTTTGTAAACCAGCCATTCCCACAACCTAAATCCAAAATAGGTCCTTTGACCTCATTGGTTTTCAGGTGTCTTATTATACGCTCAAGGGGTTTAGTTCTAAGCCTCCATTCAGAAGCGTACCTATGGTTCTTTGGCAGATATGGAAGTTTTACTATTTCTGATTCACTCAAAATCCGTCCTTCTTTTTCTCTAACGCTCAAGTATCCTTTTTCGAATGGAGCCCATAATCGATCGTTATCCTTAAAAAAATAGACAGCAGCATCAAATGACCATTGATCCTTTTGATTCAAAACGTCATCGAGTAAAGCTAAATTCTCAATCATGATGAGTTGCTGGTTCAGAATTTAAAAAGTTTAATTGAGTATATATAATATCCGCTACTCTTTCGGCTCCTTCTAAGTTAAAATGACAGTAATCATATAAAACCGTAGTATCCTTTGGTAGCGTTTTGGCTAAATCGATAATAGGTACGTTCAGGTCCTCGGCTACCAACCTTAGCCTATCATTATACAATTCCATTCCTTCAGCCAAAGCTCTATTTGAATAGGTACGGCCATTAATAGCTGGTGGAATTCCAAAAATCGTAAGCTGCTCTTCATAATCACTCATTTTTTCATGCCACAAGACTGGCTGTGTAATCAGGACTATTCTGGTTTTATACTGATGCGATAGACTCACTAGGTTTCTGATACTTTCTTCATATACATCCAGAGAAAGCACTAAATCAGGCAAAACATCAACCTTGACGGTCTTGCGCCTCATTTGCATTCTACTGTTCGAAATAGAAATAAGGCTATCTGGAGTGAGGTGACCAAAAAGATTCTTCCAACCGTTATTCACATCTCTCATGTGCATCCATAATTCAGTCTTACGATACCATTTCTTATTGACTGTTCTTGGGTAATCTTTGAATGTTCTTCTGTAATTTTCCTCAAGGGTCGTTTCATCTCTCGCCCCATTCAACTGCAGCGTTTTCAAAAAGTCATTTACGCCCACTAGCACCAAAACCATATCGATATACTTATACTGAGGAACAAGGTGCTTAAGTTGTAAATAATGGTTTGAGGCCCCTAAACCAGCAGACCCAACATTACCCACAGTAAAAGCTTCATCGCTTTTGGCGTTGAGTTTCCCTTCAAGCAATTGAGTCCACCCATTTTCATCACCCAAATAGATACATTCAGTCGTACTACCACCTAAGGCAAGGATGCCATAATTATCTTTCTCGAAGAGCTGTTTTGACCGATAGCCCAAGGGATTGGATGTGTAGGTGAATTGTTCCTCAAGACCAGGGTATAGGGCGTGCCCAGGAAAATTACTTTGCTCATTGACACCAAGATAGAGAGATGAAAACTGGTTATGCGGAGACAACGTCCGTAGCGCGATCTCGGCAATCAAAAAGGCAACAGCAAAGCCAAAAACAGTCAAAGTAATGTTGATCACCATATCACTCTTCAGCCAATCCGATATCTCCTTCTTTACTGCGCCTGTTTTCATGAAAAATAAAACTAAGCGGTTTTAAAGGATTTCTTGGTGAGCTGCATCATTGCCTTTGAGTGGAAACTCTTTAATTTTAGTTTAATAAAATTCTTTCTCAGCCTTTCTTTCTGTGGTGTCTTATGAGAATTAACTTCAGAAATCACATACCTCACTGCATAGTCGTAATACTTTCTAGGATACGTTCTCTTAAAATCTATATCTCTATCAGTACTTAGGTGCCATTCTGGCTCTGTTATTTTTTTAGATTCTATTTCGTTGTACAGCGATGTGCCTTTGATAGGGTATGCGACTGTTATGGTGAAATAATCAGGGTTAGAGGTTTTCAGGTGATTGATTGTTTCTTCAATGTCTTCTTCTGTCTCCCCAGGGTAACCCAGCATTATAAAAGTACCTGCTTCAATGCCTTGATTACGCGTTTCAATGATCATTTCGCGTACTTGCTCTACCGAAACTCTTCGATCCATTGCATCGATTATCTTCTGAGAACCGCTCTCTGCACCGATCCATACTCTGAAGCAGCCTGCCCTTTTTAGTAGGGATATAACTTCTTTGTTCATACGGTCAGCCCTACTAATACACTCAAATTTGACTTTTAATTTAGCCTCCTCTAGCGCGTCAACAAATTCAGCCAACCATTTGTGGCTCACGGTAAAGACATCATCTACAAACCAAATGGTATCTGGGGCGTATTTCTCTTGTATATCTTTGAGTTCTGCCACCACTTTTTCTGGTGATCGCCTACGGTAACTTTGGCCATAAACCGCTGTGCTACACCATTTACAAGTGTATGGACAACCCCTTTGAGTACTCACACTTAATGCACTTTCTCCGTGATGCTTCTTCCAAGCATCTACGTATTTATGCATGTCAATTGCATCGCGATTAGGAACAGGGAGTTCGTCAATCTCTCTCTCCTTCACTCTCGGGCTGGTTTTTACGAGGTTACCCTCATTCCCTATAAAGGCTAACCCTGTAACTTCATGAGGTAATGTGTCTCTGTTTTTTGACAAAAACTCTACGAGCTCAAACATTGTGTTTTCGCCCTCGCCAATTACAATAAAGTCAACACCATACTTTAAATAGTTCTGGATGTTAAAGGTAACATCTGGCCCACCCAACACTACTTTAGTGGCTGGAGACAATTTCTTGCTCACCTTGGCAATTTCAAGCACATTCACCTTGGTCATCAGGTTCGCATAAATCGCCAAGACCTCTGGTTTCTCTTCTTCAATCCGATTGAACAGACTTTCTTTATCAGAAAAGGTACTGTCAAAAACGCTATTTTCCACGCCCTGCTGCTTAAGAAAACCAGAGATGTATAACAAGCCTAATGGAGGATACGGCCGCATAATCTGCTGCTCCTTTTCATCCTCCGCAATAAAATAACCATGGGTTAAAAGCACTTTCATTTGACTCGTAATTCAATATAATAATGATCAGATACTCTCCCCTGCCAAGTAAATCTGGAGAATTTGTGCTCCAAAACAGAGAGGATACGAAATAACTTTAGATTCCTTTTAATAAAAGTCTCCATGTATGATGGCGGTGCAAAAAAGCCAATTGGCTTTACTTTAATCTTTGAAAACTGAGATTTAAAAAGGTTGGCAATCATATCTGGAGAATAGTACCATGTTTCAACTTGAACCCCGGAGACATCAGCCAAAACTGATGATCTCTTTCTGCGAAAAACTTGACTAAACTGAAGCTTGACAAGGAAATAAAAGCTTTCCCAGAGACACAGATCGGGCATGATCACCATGATAAGCGCTCCGTTTGGCTTAATTAACCTAGTTAAATCTCTACTTAATTCCTGCATCATCTTTCCGTTAATACAGTTTAACCCTCCAAAATTGGAGAACACTAAATCAAACTTTTCAATACATTTGAAATCATCCATCTTTGTGATGTCTAATTTACTGAATGTCACGCTATGTTTAATGTGGTCGTTCGCAGATTTCTTCTGAGCATAGCGAAGCATTTCAGAAGAAATATCGGTGGCCGTTACTTTGTGGCCCAGCTTAGCTAAATGTAGGGCGTCCTCACCTGTGCCACAATTGAGCTCAAGAATATTTAAGTCCGCTTTGCTCGAAATGTGCTGATCAAGATACTTCCATACCAAATCTCTCTGTAACCTACCGGTCCAAGAATTTGTGAATTCATCGTCATAAGTCCCAGACGTGGTGTCAAACTGCTGAATCATCGTTGTTTTTTCGCAAGAATTTTAAGCTGGGCACCATTCAATACAGCCATTGGTAAATGGTAACCTGTGGTCAATATTTGTCTTACGTTCTTTTTATTCAGGCTAGATGGTGACTTTACCCCTTGCTTAAGCGCTAGCAAGCCTCTTTTGAGTTTATGTCTATTGTGTACATAGCGATGTAACTTCTTATAAAAAGCTGGAGGGTAGGTGTTATCAAACATCAAATCCAAATCATCTGAATCTACCCAGTTGGCTTTACCCTGTATATCACCTTTCACTTTTTCGTAAAACTTAGTGCCTGGTAGTGGATATGAAACTGAAATACCAATTTCTTCAGGCATGATTTCTTGAACCATATCAATGGTTTTATAAATATCCTCAAGGCTTTCTCCCAAATAGCCGAACTGTAAGAAGAGCGCTACATTTACCCCTTTTCGTTGCAGCTTGGGTACTGCCTCATAAATTTGCTCAACAGTGATGCCTTTATCCATTGCATCAAGAATATGTTGAGAGCCTGACTCTGCCCCTAGCCAAATTGTCTCCAACCCAGATTCTACCAAAACATCGATAGTATCTTCTTTGAGTAGAAGATCAACCCGAGACTGGATCATATACTTGAAATTAAGGTTGTTCTCTATCACCAATTCTTTGAATTGCTGAACCCAACTAGGTGTAAGCCCGAAGATATCATCGCACATCCAAAAATGATTTACTCCATAATCTTGAGTGAGCATTCTGATTTCTTTGATTACATGCGCTGGAGAACGTGAGTTGTATCTATTTCCATAAATTGGTTTTGCACACCAATTACACTTATAAGGGCAACCTCTAGTAGTCGCAAGATTGACACTAAAATAACCATGGTGTGTCATCCATATCTTTCGATAGGCCTCCATGTCTACCAAATCCCATGCCGCCAAGGGAAGGTCGTCTAGTTTTTGTAATACTGATCTTTTTATGGTCTTATTAATCTTACCACTTGAGTCTATATGAGCTAAACCCGCCACCTCATTAGGCGCCAACCCTTCATTTAACGTTGAAAGAAGTTCAATAACAGTGGCGTCTCCTTCTCCCATAAGCACATAATCTGCCCCGTTCTCTAGATACTGATCAAACCTATCACTTGCATCTGAGCTGCTAATGATCACCTTGGCCTTAGCTGACTGCCCAAATCCTGCCATCGTATAAGCCGCATCGCGCATTGCTGTAAGACACATCTTTGTCAGGTAATTGAAGCCATCATCGTAAATGATTAAATAATCTGGCTGAAATTCTTTGATAACAGCATCAATCCTTTTAGGGTCACCGTTTAGGCAATTATCAAAAAACCGAACATCGTGCCCTTCCATCTTCAGTAATGAAGACACCTGTATAGTGCCCAAAGGAGGATAGGGCTTTTTGAAATGCCACTGCTTAGGGTCTAGCGGATAAAAATATGTGTTTGTGACTAAAACTTTACTCATGAATTTCTTGAATCTTAATTTTAGACATTACCGATTTAACGTTTCCTTCTACAGCATTTAACACTCTCTTTTGATAGTTCTTATCATGGTTTTTTGAAGTGCCACGCTGAGTCCTAAAGGCTAATTCAAACTCCTTGTCAGAGTATCCTTGATTATAAAGTGTTTGCCAGCGCTTATAGGTTTTCTTCAACAAATGCTTATCTAACATTTCCGCGAGGCTACTAAAGATTGGTGGCTCCAGTATAAATATCGAGCATCGTTTAATAAAGCTCTCTTTACGTTCGTCAATCTTATTTAAATTAACGTTCGGGAAGAAGTTGTCATACCATTCATTACATTTCATGAAAGACAATCCAAACCCATCGACTTGCATAGGAATAAGCGTTACCACCTCTGTTGCCGTGAACATGTTCTTGTCGGGAATTTCCATGTGATCCTCATCAACAAAATAGTTCACGCAAAAATATTTTTTAGACCCTAACAAAAATAGCCTCTTAAAAACAACAAGTATAGTTCTAGCAATCCAAAGCCTATTCCTTTTTGTAATTATAAAATAATCAATATCGGCATCTTTTGGCACAACACCCTTTGACAAAGAGCCCGATATAAACACGGCTCTGACAAAAGGAAAAAAGTAAATTAACCTAGACATGCCTTTGGCCATCTTCATTAATGATTTAGCCCTCACTTCTCCCTCCAAACGTTTAGGGACTAATGAGGCCTCATTTTTCAAAGAATAATATCCATCAAACTCAAACACAACCCCTAGACCTAACAGCGTTTTTAAGGCATCGTTTAGTGCCTCGGCACTAAAAGTACCTATGTTGATAAAGCGAGCTACCTCTTTGATCATTAGTGGGTGGTGAAAAATTTGGTAATAGGCAAGGACCCTAATCACCTCCTCTTCGAGTCTAGACAGTCTTTTATTACCGTTAATCATCGCTTAGTTATAGAAAGAAGGGCCTCTTTTTTTTCAGAAGAAAAACCTTCAAGTGTCTCTCTATTAATTTGAGCACGATCGGCATCGATTAACCAACCGTGTTTATTAAAGTATTTTATCGCAGAAATTACGTGGTGATATAGTAAGCGCAATTCTTTGTAAGAACCCTTGTAGAAGTAATGATATATGGAAGCATCCGCGAAATAAGTAGTTCTCCAACTCATTCTAACTCTTCTCGAAAGATCTATATCCTCACAATATAAGAAGAACCTTGGATCAAAACTACCAACCTCTTTAAGTGCTTTTTTTCTGAGAAACATAAAACAGCCTGAAAGATAGGGTGCATCAAAAGTACTCTTGTCATCTGCAAATGACATGGCATACTTTTTTGACTTGTTTCCAAATATGCCTTTGACTGAATTAGGCATAAATCTTCGTACAAAAAGATCTAGAGGATGAGGCAGTAATTTAAAAAGAGGCTGTGCTGTTCCGTCTGGATTAAGAACTCTAGGTAAAAGAAGACCGACACTCTTATTACAATCCATGAATGTCTTTATCTTCTCAATCACCCCCTTGTCAAAGAATACATCTGCATTCATTACTAAATGGTAGTCTCCAGAATCAATTACTTTTTGAATAATAACATTATGGGCTTTACCAAATCCAAGATTAGATGACTCCCATTGATAATGGAAGTTATCAGGCATGAAAGTAGCCAATTCTTTTGTGGGAGAATTGTCGATAAAATAGACTTTAGGCGACAATGTACATTCCAAAAGACTGCGCGTGAGTCTTTCAATATGAACTATGTCATTTTTATAAAGTACTATTGAAATGGTGAGCCGACTTTTGTCTAACGACATGGTGTAAGATTACCGTTTGTTAGGTATGTTACCTAATTATACATCATAAATCCGACACAAAAATATTCTACTATTGCCTCAAGTCGTCACTCATCACTAACATTTTTTTTTGCAGCAGCTATTCTACCTTTGTTTTTTTGGTAGAAAACTCAAAAATACCACAGCCTCAGTTTCCACTTTTAAATGCTTGTTTAATGCTTGCGGCAATTCAGTGATTTTCATTTCTGCATTTTCAATGCTGGCAATATTATCAACTGACTTTTTCTATTTGTTGCCGTTACTCGTTCACTAAACATAAGCTTAAAAAATCACCATAGTACCCATCGGTAGTAATCATCCTTAACTTGAACTTCAAATGCTAGAAGATCATTTATCTCATCAATAAGTGGTATTGTGTTGAAAGGAAGTAAATTATTGAGACCAGAGAAAATCAGCGAGGTTTATTCTAATCATGAAACCCTGTTGCACGGCTTTCTCCCTTACATTTGATTATGGCTCACGATCATCATCACGGACACCACCACCACGGGACTAAGAATTTACGTGTAGCCTTTTTCCTTAACCTATTTTTCACGTTGGTTGAAATTGTAGGTGGCATATATACTGGAAGTCTTGCCATTCTTTCCGATGCGCTGCACGACCTTGGCGACAGCCTAAGTATTGGCCTTTCATGGTACTTCCAAAAGCTTTCTCAAAAAGGCCGCGACAAAAAGTTTTCTTATGGCTATAAGCGCTTTTCCTTATTAGGCGCTGTCATCAATTCTATAGTACTGTTGGCCGGTGCTGTAGTTATTCTGACCAAAGCCATTCCTGCGCTTTTTGATCCTAATACTGTCGATGCAAAGGGTATGATGTACTTGGCCATTTTTGGTGTAATTGTAAATGGGGCTGCCGTTTTAAAACTTAGGAATGGAAGTTCAATTAATGAAAAAGTGATTTCTCTTCACTTGCTAGAAGATGTTTTGGGTTGGGTGGCCGTTTTGATTGGTAGCTTGGTCATGATGTTCTGGGATTTACCTATTATCGACCCAGTTCTATCGTTGCTGATTGCTGTGTACATTATTTACAATGCATCTCGAAACCTTAAAAAGAGCACCTTAATCATTCTTCAAGCGAAACCCAATGACGTGGACATTGAGCAAATTCACAAAACCTTACTTTCTATTCCTGAAATTACCGGAGTGCACGATTGCCATGTATGGTCGATGGACGGAGAATACAATGTGCTTTCTGCGCATTTGGTAATTGAGGCAGCCATCTCTATGGATGAAATGGCCAACATAAAAACAAAAGCCAAGTCCCTACTCAAACAAGAACACATCGACCACGCCACCTTTGAGTTTGAAGGAAAGGGTGAGCATTGTGAGGGGTGTTAAGATGGCCTGAAACCGAACTCTCGTTAATATAAGGTTGAGAATATACTGCGCGAACGGACTTGGTTTGGAGTTGATACGGACTTAGTGCAGGCCTAACCATTTTACTCACACTTGTTATTAATCCATAAATAGATACTGGGCATATTGCATATCTAGATATTCGATATGTAACCATAATCAATTGCTTATTAGTGATATAATGGATATTATTGCATATTGCGATATGCAATAATATGTTTTAAGGAGGGATATGACACAGATAATGAAACCACAGGATATAGTGATACTGCTTAAGATAGTGTGCATGAAAAACCACGATTGGAATCAGCAAATATTAGCATCGTCATTATACATCAGTCAGTCAGAAATTAGTCAGTCATTAAAGCGGTCAAGATATGCAGGATTACTAGGTCCTAAAAAGGATTTTGTATTAGGAAACTCACTATTGGAGTTTATTGAGTTCGGTTTAAAGTATGTATTTCCTCAACAACCCGGCAGAGTTGTGAAGGGAATGCCAACGGCTCACTCCATGACGCCACTGTCGGAAGAAATTCTTAGCAATGAACATTATGTATGGCCAACCATACAAGGCAATGTAAGAGGACATGCCATTCAACCCCTTTACCCAAATGTTGTAAAAGCAGTTAGAGAAGACCATCAACTGTATGAATTATTGGCTATGGTAGATGCTATTAGAGTAGGTCGTGCTAGGGAGAGAGAAATGGCAATTCGTATTTTAAAAGATAGAATATGTTAAAGAATACCCTTATCAATAGAGCTGCCACCCAAAAATTGGCTAAAACACTAGGCAAACTCAATGCAGAGGTGGTCTATGTAGGAGGTGCCATGGTAAGTTTCTATATCGATGATGTGACGGCAGATGATGTTCGCCCCACTAAGGACCTGGATATTACTTTAGAGATTCATACCCTTGGAGAGCTAGAAAGCTTAAGAGAAGCTTTGATCAAAAAAGGCCTACGCCAATCCAGCGAAGACAAGGTGATTTGCCGATTTAGGCTTGATGATATAAAAGTGGATGTAATGTCAACTAAAGAAGTAGGCTGGGCTCCTGCCAATCGCTGGTTTGCACCAGGCTTTGAAAGGCGATATCAATTAATGTTAGATGAGATGGAAATTAGCCTCATGCCATTGCCCTACTTCTTGGCCAGTAAATTTGATGCCTTTTTTAACAGAGGCAGCAAAGACCCCAGAACAAGTCATGACTTTGAAGACATTGTGTATATTTTAACCTATACCTCCGTATCTTACTCAAAAAATAATGGAGGCTGAAGATTCTGTCAGAAATTATTTAAAGGAATCATTCGGTAAAATAGAGTCCAATAAATTATATCAAGAAGCAATAGTAGGTAATTTATATGCTGACCAACTAGACGAAGCATTTGAAATGATTATGGCAAAGGTAAGCACAATTACAAATGGCATTTAGCGAACTCCATAGCGCAGAAAATGACCCAGTACATACATACCTTAAAAGCTGAATTTAAAGCCATTGAATGCGTGTTAAAGAATACAGCCGAACCAACCCTGAATGGGTAATCGCCTTTGTAAACAGAACTCATACAATTAAGTAAAAAAGAGGCGTCTATGGCAGAAATAGCAAGCATAAAGTCAAGTGCCAAGTCCTTACTCAAAGAAGAACACATCGTCCATGCCACCTTTGAGTTCGAAGGAAAAGGAGAGCATTGTGAGGGTTGTTAGATTCAATTAGAAGGACCTCAAAAAAAGCCAGTAAATGGGGAAACGAGGTCGTTCCCCGTATTCAAAAAAATTAACTCAACACACCAATATTCGGTATCACGATTTGGCTACGCGAGTAGGACAATGCCCCTTCGTCCTTCAGTTCGTTGATCATGGTGGTTACCGTTTGGCGCGAAGAGCTGATCAAACTGGCGATTTCATTATGGGTTAAGTAGTTCTTGATCAAAACGCCTTCAGGAGAGTCTTTTCCTTCGTTCAATGCCCAAATTTTTAGGAAGTCTTTCAAACGATCTTTTACGTCTTTGAAAACAAGGTTGGCATACCTGTGCTCCAGCTTTCTCAGTTTATCACCAATCTTTTTAGTAAAGTTCAAACACAACATTGGGTGCTTTTCCATCAAAGTCTCAAACTCATCCATCGTAAAGGCACAAAGAATCACTTCCCTTGAAAGGATTTCGGCATACTCGTGGGTAAGGGTCATTGTATTGAAAGAGATTTCTCCAAACAAATCACCCGTAAGAATGATGTCCTTAATCATTTCATTGCCCGTATGGTCCATTTCACTGATTTTGATCTTTCCGTTGATCAGAAAATAGAGTCTTTTCACTTCATCATTGGCGAAATAAATCGTTTGGCCTTTCTTCATTCTAACGAACTTAGAAATGCTTGAAAGATCATAAATTTGTTCTTTTGTGAGGTTTGAGAAAAGGTCATAATTTCTCAAATACCAGTACTTTACTTCTCTTTGCATTGCTGTTTAAAAATTAATTACAATCTGAAAAACTGCCACGCCTAAAATTATTGCGCCCAGCACTCGGTTGTAGTTCTTTGTTAATTTCATGTACACAAACTCCCTCTTTTTTGAGGTAAACACCGCCACCATGTATTGTAGCAGAAAAGCCCCAGCAGCGGTACCAATAACGAAAGCAGCTTGCACGGGCCAGCTGTTGTCAGTTAAAAGATCGTTGCTTCGAAGGTTTGTAATAATGAAGAGCCAAAAAGGATATAATTGAGGGTTTAGAATTCCAAAACTCATTCCAAGCCACACATGGTTTCCCTTTTTAAGACTGTTCTTATCACGCACCTCGGTGGGCTTTTGAAATATCAGGTATATTCCAAAAATGAATAAGACACCAATCGTTAGGTACTGGAGGTAGGTATCGAGGTATTCGTATCTGCCAAGCAAATTCGAACTTCCAATGGCCAAAGCACTGTAAAGCAACTCTGGCAAACTGCCCCCAAAACCGAAGAGTATGGCTGATTTTTTATTGTATTCTAATGCTGTCTTTATCGTCCCAAAATTGACTGGACCTAGTTGAATAGAACCAGCAAAGCTGATTACGGTAGCAAGAAAAAAGGCTTGAATGATAAACCAAAGATTCATCTCGTTACTTCAACTTGAAGATTGCCTCTGTTGAAATGAGTTCTTACTAGCCTTATCATTTCCAAAAGTGGCGTTACTTTTTGTCCTTTTTCTATATTAGCCTTGCTCACTCTGTACATCATTTTCATGTTCTTTGCGGTTTCAGCATAGGCTTTCCAAATTGAATAGGAAGGATCGTAAATGTGGCCAGGCTCAGATGTAACCCCATTAAGCTCAAGAATTTTGATGTTCTCTCCTTTATACAGGTCTGCGATGGATTTAACTTTAAGATCAAACCTTCCGAAATAAAAGCCATCAATGCCCAAAGCCAATTTATCGAAAACTTGAACCAGTTGGTTATTCACTAAATCCATTCCGCTCAGAAACTTCGTCCCTTTGCAATGGTTTCCGATAGGTTGAAGATTCCTCATCTCCCCTAGGGTCAGCACAAGATTCATTTCAACTCCAAATTTTTTCATTAAGGTCAAAATCTGAAAACGTGCTCGATCATTATCTTCCAATAGTTCTGCAATGGTAGACTTACCATCACCCGTCACTGTTAAAAACTCTTTTGTCACTATAGAAGTAATTCCAGTAACCTCAGAATCAGGGAAGCGATAATAAAGCACTCCAAGTTCAATTTCATAGTCCACATATTCTTGAATTATCAAATCTCCTTTAGCAGAAAAGAGGTATTTCAGTAGCCCTTCTTCATGATCTATTTTCTCTACGTCATCACCTCTTTCCCCAATGTTCGGTTTGATAATCAAAGGAAAATCAATTTCCCTTGCTTTGACCATTTCAAGAACTACAGACGAAGGAAGACTAACATTGAAGAATATAGACCTGGGCAAGTACTTTGGGTCAATCTTGTTGAGAATATCCATTTTTGATTCTCCAAAAACCCCACCGTGCTCTATCCCAGGATTGGCGGCAGTAAAATAAGTGAACGATTTGGCTCTCATTGCCAAGTAAATCCAATAAGGAACTAAGGGCATAAAAAATAACCAAAAGGGCCAATATTCATAATTGAGCCACTTCACAAAAAATAGAGGTACTTTCTTTTTCTTCATTTCAACATTGAAAGATAAACAACCAATTAAAATCTTGATCGATTAAACTAGACTTTAATTACTATGCCATACTCGTCTTTTGCCGTATACAAAAGTGTCTGCCTTAAGACAAGTAGTGTGCCAATTGAAAAATTAATGTCATAACTCATTTATTTACAGTATTTTATATTAAATAAAATTGAGGCCTTGATAAAAAAATCGCGCTTTTATGCCTGATATATCGTGATATTCTTGATATCAAGTGATTCTTCTATTTCAGGTGTAAGGCGTGCGACAAAGATGATTTAATCAACTTTTGAGCTAGAAGATAGCGCTCAATCAAAAAAGCGAAATAGTATCTAACCAAAAATCACTAAATATCAGGAAAAAATAAGTGTTGGATTCAGCATGGTTTTAGTTAAAATTATGAAAAATTAGAACGAATGAAAAAACTCATCCTATTCACTATTCTCCTGGCGGCCGTTTTACCAACAACAATTCAGGCACAACAGGTGTTCTCTAATCAATCCGAAGTTATTCTAATCCTTAATGATAAATCAGAAATTAGAGGATTAATTATTGAAGAGGATGATAATCAAATCGTGATCCAAAACGATCAACTCGGCTTACTCACTTTTCAGAAAACAGATATTAAAAAAATCAATCGCCTCAATAACAAAGGTTGGATAGCCAACCCAAACCCTACAAAATATTTTATCGGCCAATCTGCATTTTCGCTTAAAAAAGGGGAAGGATATTATCAAAATGTAATGGCTTTACTCAATGGCGTCCAATATGGAATTACTGATAGACTCAGCGCAGGAGTTGGTGTCGAATTAATTTCCTTGACAAACGGAAACCCTATATTTCTAGCCAATGTAAAATACGCAATTCCCATTTCCGGTAAGCTGAAGTTTGCAGCCTCTGGCAATTTCTTAACCTTATTAGATGAAGGCACCATTGGGTCATTGAGCGGATTGGCCACTTACGGGTCCGAGGAGAGTAACTTCACGTTTGGTGCTGGCTACGGTCTTGCTGGAGGTGGATTAACGAGCGATGTGGTTGTCACGCTCAACGGTATGGTTCGAATCGCACGAAGGTTTTCTCTGGTTACGGAAAATTATATTTTACCGGGCAATAATGAGATTCTCAATCTGACAGGAGTCCGTTTAATCAACAGAAGAAATACCATGGACCTTATGTTAGTTCAAGGGCAGATCCCTTTAGTATCATTTGTATTCCAATTTTAATTAACTAACTACCACGCTTGATGCCGAGCTTTTTCATTCTAGACTCGAGTGTGGTGGGTTTCATTCCTAATACCTCAGCAGCTCCTCTTGCTCCGCTCACACGCCAAGTGGTATAATTGAGCACCTGAAGAATGTAGGCTCTTTCGTACTCTTTTAAGGTGACTAATCTATCGTCATTCTTATGTACCTCCTTCTTGCCCATCCAACTGCCAAGGTCTAGCTTTTGATCTTGACTGATGATCAAGGCTCTTTCAATGATATTTTCTAACTCTCGGATATTGCCAGGCCAATGATAGGACTGTAAGGCTGTGATTACTCGTTTAGAAATATTGGTGATCTGCTTGCCCATTTGCCCGCTGTACTTGTCTACAAAGTGCTTGACCAAGAGTGGAATGTCTTCTTTTCTTTCCCTTAACGGTATGCTATGAATTGGGAAGACGTTAAGCCTATAGTATAAATCAGGCCTAAACTTTCCTTCAGCAACTTCATTTTCCAAGTCACGATTAGTCGCAGCTATAATTCGAACATTTACCTTTATTGTCTTCGTTCCGCCTACCCTTTCGAACTCTCCTTCTTGAAGTACCCTGAGCAGCTTGGATTGTAGCTCAATCGGTAACTCTCCAATTTCATCTAAAAAAATCGTCCCCCCATCTGCCAGCTCAAACCTACCTGACTTGCGAGCAATCGCTCCAGTAAACGCTCCTTTTTCATGACCAAAAAGTTCGCTTTCAATCAAATTTGCCGGCAAAGATGCGCAATTGATCTTAACCAATGGCCTATTCTTTCTATTGCTAATGTTATGAACTGCCCTTGATAGCAATTCCTTCCCCGTTCCGGATTCACCCAAAACCAGCACTGTGGCATCAGTTTTAGCTACTTGTTCTACTTGAGCGAGTACCTGCTTAAACTTTAAGCTTTGACTTATGATCTCCTCGAAGTTATGATCAATTTTAATCTCCTGTTGTAAGTAAGAATTCTCTGCCTCTAACCGATCCTTTAAACTTTGAACCTCCCCTAATGCTGAAACGAGTTCTTCATTTGCCGCATTTCTCTCTAATTCTAGGCTTGCCCTGTGCGCTAAGGTTTTAAGAATTTGAATTTCTTCCTCTGACACTTCTAATTCCTTCTCGCTAAATATGGCTAAATGTCCTATTGAATGACCCGCCCTAGAAAGAATTGGGAAGCCAATGTAACCTTCAACTCCTTGCTCTTTGGCAAAATCTACATGCACCCCTTTTTTCTGATAGTATAAATCGTTCGTCTCTAAGATTATTCTGCAAGGCGTTCCCTCAACATCATACTCCACGTTTTCATTGAGCTGGCCTTCCATATAGTAGGCAAGAGTGCGCAAGCGAGTCTGCTCAGCATCTACACACTCGGTTACGATGGACATTCTTACGCCTAAGGCTTTAGTGACATTCTCTACCAAAGATTTAAGATAGTCCTCTCCGATTGCTGCTGTAGTGTTTTCTGTGATGGACTTTAATAGCTTCTCCTTCCTTTTCCTATCGCTTACATTTAGAACAAAGCTGATATTGTAAGCTTTGCCTTCAAACTCGATGTAGTGAACAAAAACATCTACCGGTATGATTTCACCAGACTTAGTATGGTGCGTAGTTTCAATTTTCAGTTGTTTTTCATGCTCAAATCTCAGCCAAAGCTCATCGTACGTTCTTGCAGAAAAATTCAGGTTGATGTCGTAGATGTGCATCTCACTAAACTCTTC
This sequence comes from Roseivirga sp., assembly GCA_047633135.1. Classification (GTDB taxonomy): domain Bacteria; phylum Bacteroidota; class Bacteroidia; order Cytophagales; family Cyclobacteriaceae; genus Roseivirga. The sequence continues at coordinate 4,933 of JBLIES010000043.1, read as the reverse complement.
TTTAGCATATCCATAGTTATTGCATGCTGTCTCGTTTGCATAAACAATTTTACCCTTCTCATCCATCCAAAATATGGAAGCAAGGGCGTTTTCCAGCGTAAAAACTGAAAGACGCTGCTGTTCTTCTGCAATTTTGTTTGGAATCATCGGGTTTAATTTATTCCCGAAATATCGTTAAATTTAATCAAATGAAACAGCTTCGCCAGCGAATCCTAAATGTCAGAGGTCTAACAGTTCGGTCAATTGAAAACAACCCACAGCGATTAGAGCTCGTAAGCCACTACAACCTATTTTAATATGAAGAAATTATTGCTGTCAGTTTTGCTCGCAATTGGTCTCCTCGGAAATCAATCCTCTTTGAATGCTCAGGTTCAAAATCTAAAAGATGGGGTAGCGATTCAAGGTTATGATCCGGTGGCTTATTTCACTCAAAGCAAGGCCATAGAAGGCAAGAAAGCCATAAGTCTAAAGCATCATGATGCAGTCTATTATTTTGCATCTGAAGCCAATAAGGCTACTTTTTCAAAAGATCCTGCGAAATACGAACCCGTCTATGGGGGCTATTGCGCTTATGCAATGGCCTTTGGCAATAAGGTGAAAATTGATCCTGAAACATTTAAGATCAAAGACGGGCATCTGTTCCTTTTTTATAATTTCCGCTTTAATAATACACTTATCGACTGGAATAAGGAAGAAGCTCAACTCTTTGGTCAGGCAGAATCAGAATGGAAGAAGATAAATAACAAAAAGCAGTAATTGCTAACTAGCCTCTCAAGACTTGTAAAGCATTAGCTCAGTCCATGGATCGGAAACAGCTATCTCAACGCATTTTCTAAGTTAATGATGATGTATTGGTAGCAAAAGAAAGATATGCGATGACAACAAAAGATAGAGTCACTTAACAGCATGTTGTTGACCAAAATACACCAAAAAAAATCTCCATGTGCACCGTCACTTTTCTCCCCAAAGGAGCATCTGCTTATCTACTGACATCTAACCGAGATGAGGCTCCGAATCGTGCGGCACTGACTCCACAACATTATGAGGTTCATGGGCAAACGGTTTTATACCCAAAAGACCCATTGGCCAATGGTACTTGGATGGCTACTGATCAATCAAGGTTTACATTGTGCCTACTCAATGGAGCCTTGGAAAAACACAAGCACACACCTCCCTATAAACTGAGTAGAGGACTGATGCTCTTATCCTTCTTCGAATACCTAGATGTAACTCAGTTCGCGGGCCAATTCGACTTCTCAGGCATAGCGCCCTTTACATTATTGATCGTTGACAGTGAAAATGAGCTTAAACTAACGGAGTTGATTTGGGACGAAAATGAACTGCATGTGACTCCCGTTGACGTCACAAAAGCACACATTTGGAGTTCAAGCACGCTTTATCCCGCACCTGTGCGAGCAGAAAGGATGCAATGGTTCAAAAATTGGCTGAACAGCCATGACCACTATGATCAAAACACTATCATGGAGTTTCATAAAACGGGTGGTAAAGGTGACCATTGGAATGACTTTGTAATGAACCGTGAAGGCAAGGTGCAAACCGTGAGCGTGACCTCGATTGAGAAGGCTGATCATTTCAATATGATCTATGAGGATTTACTTTCTTGATGACGACTTTTTATACCATCTGATTCCCCAAAACAAAAAGAGCAAAGCGAAGACCGCATCTAAAAGTTTTAGAGGTAAAGTAATCGGTTCTCCTAATACATCTAATTCCATATGTCCCTTTATCAGGAAGAATAAGACAAGGAAAGCAATGCCTACAATCAAAAACAGGATGGAGCACAGCTTTTTCACTATTCTCATTTAAACAAAAAAGCCCTTCTGAAAACCAGAAGGGCTTAATTCAAATTCATTCAATTATCAATAAAGGAAATCTAAAGCGATTTTATCATTGTTATTAAGGCTTCTTGATGGTCCACAAGACTGCATTAAAGAAGTGGCATCCGAACCTGTCGGTGTACCAGGAATGTAGATTGCGCCAACTCCAGCAGAACCTTCATTCGTGTTTGAACCACAGCTCTCTCTAGTTTGATAATCCGTGTGACGGAAGCCTATGGTATGGCCAATTTCATGTGCCATAACACCCTTTAATTCATCTACAGATGGCAAGTAATTATTAATCCAATATGTGTTTAGCCCGAAACCTTCAGCAGGATCACCAGAAGCAGTTGGGAAACCTGCTGCTCTTCCTAAAGTAATAAATCCACGTCTTGGTCTTTCGCTGAAAGCAGAGATAAAGATGTCGGCATCAGTAGTTATCGTTTGTTTTTTACCTCTTCCAGAAACTGTAACAGTGGTTAGTTGGAAGGATAAAGTAACATTTTCAGCGTTATACATAGCGATAGCATTGTCTAAAGCCGTTTTTGCTGACTGATTGAATGATGGGTCAATACCCACTTTGATAACTCTTGGTAAGCCAGTTACTAAATTAGTAGTGCGGTAGTGCTCAGTTTGAGGAACTTTTGGATCTAAAGTCAAACTTGATATTTCGTCTTCAGAAAAGAATAAATCATACTCAACAACATATCCCGTTTTACCATTCCACTCAGCTCGAATCACATCCTGTATGCTATAACCCGCATTAAAAATTTTGTCTAAGACTGCTTGAGGAATTTCCTCTTGCAATTCAGGAACTTCATCAGTTTCTTGACAAGCGAAAGTGATTGTGAAAATCATCATTACCGCAGCCCATTTTAATAATAGTTTCTTCATAGTTTGTTTGGTTTATTTGGTTTTATACTGAGCTCAAGGTGATCATTAATTTTAAAAAACCAAAATCATAGACTACATTATTAAAGCATCCATATTTTAAACACATTTAACCGTTATTCAAATACTAAAAATAGGTTTTAATAAAATTTCTGATTTACTTCTTTGATAAATACAGCCAAAAATAAGATTACGATCTGTGTACTCGATTGAGTAATTTTAGAAGATCTTTAGCATTAATGAACAAGTACTCCAGTTTAATTTTAGTCCTCTTATGGTTTATTTACCTCCAAAAAGCCGAGGGATATCAATGCATTTTTAGCATACAGACACTAGACGAATGTCAAGCTCAATTTACTTCTTTTTCTTTAAAAAACTCTCTGACTGAAAATAAAAATTCAAGGCAGAACAACACTTTGGTTAATGTTATCCTTGTCACCAAAAATGCCACATTAACTCAAAAAAAACTTGATGGACTTTTAGGGATTCAATGGAAGGGCTTCGAGTTAAATTCTTCAATAATAAATGTCCAGTTGATGCCAAGTCAGATTGAAGCTATAAAAAGCTGGCCAGCAATAGAATCCCTTCAGGTACTTAAAAAACCAACATTAGAAAGCAACGTCCCAGGTCATGACCTCTCCGTAAATATGCTGAACTGGGTGCATTCAAATTATCCATTACTGAATGGTCAGGGCATTAAATTATCAATTAAAGAAGATGCCTTTGACAGTACGGATGTGGATCTCTTTCCTAGGGCATTTCAATCTAACCTTGCGAGCGCTACAATGTCTACACATGCTAGCGCAATGGCTGCTATAATCTCTGGTGCTGGCAACTCCTCCTCTTTAAGCAGAGGTGTGGCTCAAGGCACAACCTTGTATTCATCGGACTTTCGCAGCTTACTCCCAGACCCTTTGTCTTACTTTCAGAATTACTCCATCCAGATTCAAAACCACTCCTATGGGTTGGAAATCAATAATCAATATGACGCTTTAGCCCAAGCTTATGATTTACAAACCAATGCGAATGAAAATCTACTGCATGTATTCTCCTCTGGCAACTTGGGACTTACCACCCCTGAAAATGGCCAGTACGCTGGAATCGAGAAATTCTCGAACTTAAGCGGCAGCTTTAAAATGGCTAAAAATATTATTCTCGTTGGAGCAACTGATCAATTTGGTCAGCTGGACGTGAGAAGCTCGCGAGGCCCCGCTTATGATGGTAGAATTAAACCTGAGATAATTGCCTATGGTGCCACTGGAACATCAGATGCCGCAGCCTTAGTCAGTGGAACAGCGATTCTACTTTCAGAATTATTTGAAAATAAAAATGGCAAGCTTCCAACCTCAGCGCAATTAAAAGCCTTTTTAATTGCGAGTGCCAATCCGCTTTCTGAAGAAAAAGTAAGTTTTGAATCTGGCTTTGGAACATTGAACGCGAAAGGCGCAATTGAAGTCGTTGATAATGCCAATTGGATTGAAGGCACGATAACAAGTAATGAAACACTAAGTTTTGACATCTCAATTCCAGAGAATACAGGTAACCTGCGTCTTGCGATAGTATGGAATGATCCTGCAGGCGAAATTGATCAAAGGGTATCTCTTGTGAATAACCTTGACCTTAAGCTCATAGAGGCTGCTAGCGCCACCCAATGGCAGCCATGGGTGCTACTTGCGAGCCCAGACATTAATAGTCTTGCAAAAGCAGCCGTTCGTGGTTTTGACGAATTAAATAATGTTGAATTAGTCACCATTTCAGATCCAGAGTCTGGTGATTATCAAATTGAAGTAGCCGCAGCGCGCCTGAGTGGCAATGAGCAGAAATTCAGCATTGCTTATTCATTAGTAGAAAAAGATCATTTTGAATGGACTTACCCGACCTCACTCGATGTTTTGACAGACAACGAAATTAATGTCCTTCGATTCGAAAATAATTTCACTCAAAACGGTGAACTCAGCATACGTTTTGGAAATGCAGAATGGAAGGCACTGGGAGAGATTTCACCTTCAGAAAAATACTTTCTAGCACAGCTGGATACTAGTGCTACCGCTCAATTTAAGGCAGTGTTTGGACAAAAGGATTTCATCTCAGATGCCTTTAGCATCTCACCGAAGGTTGATTTAAATAAGGTCTATGGCTGTGGAAACGAGTCTCTTTTCAATTGGCCAGTAGTACTAAACGCATCGGCTTACGAATTATCAGCA
>JBLIES010000042.1:0-20594 GCA_047633135.1 Roseivirga sp. | reverse complement strand
ATAAAAGCCAATGGGCAGTAGGAAGTAATAATACCAAGTATCGAAACGATGTCACTATTCCTGGTGGCTATGCTGATCTTTATCGTATCAATACGAAGACTGGCGCCAAGCAATTAATTAAGGAGCGCAACTATTTTAACCTGGGTATTTCGCCCAACGGTGAATGGGCTATTTTCTCCACAGAAGCAGAGCTGATGGGGTATAATTTCGCTAGCGGAAAGACAACTAACCTCACCGCCAAGGCTGGTATAAGCTTTCTAAACGAAGATTTCGATAAGCCAACAGAAAAGCCGACCTATGGTGTAGGCGGCTGGTCTAAAGATGGAGATTGGTTGATCGTAAACCATAAGTTTGACCTATGGGCGATTTCCTTGAACTCAGATAAAGCGACAAACCTTACGCAAGGAATGGGTAACGATGAAAGTATCCGTTTCAGAATGATGCAGTTAGATCGCGAGGCTGAAGCTTTTGACATGACAAAACCACTTATGCTTTCTGCGTACGGGGAAAGGACGAAAAAATCAGGCGTTTATGAAGTGAATGAAGGCAAGAAGCCTAAAGCCTTACGCTACGAAGACGAAATGATTGGAGGGATCACCAAGGCCAAATCTGTTGATCAAGTGATGTTTACAGCACAGACTTTTGTTGACTTCCCTGATTACTGGGTATCAGATTTATCATTCAAACGACCTAAAAAGATTACCGAGGCTAATCCACAGCAATCAGAATACAAATGGGGGAAAAGGGTATTGGTTGACTATACAGACAAAAGAGGGCATAAGCTGCAGGGAACACTAGCCTTGCCAGCCGATTATGAGCCAGGTAAAAAATACCCAATGGTGATTTACTTCTATGAAAGAATGTCGCAAAGACATCATCAGTATTCCATGCCGACTTATGACGATAGACCACACATGTCTACCTATGCGAGTAATGGATATCTAGTGTTGATGCCCGATATTATTTTTGATATAGGACTACCGGGATCATCTGCTTTAGACGATGTAACAAGCGCTACACAAGCGGTGATTGACTTAGGATATGCTGATCCAGAACGCATTGGTTTACAGGGACATAGTTGGGGTGGTTATGAGTCTTCGTTTATTGTAACACAAACAGATATGTTTGCCTGTGTTATTACGGGTGCGCCACTTACTAACCTGATCAGTATGTACAATGTTGCCTACAAGCGTACTGGTAACTTGAATGGTCCAATAATAGAATGGTCACAAGGAAGAATGGGTGTGAGTCCATCTGAAAATATGGAGCTCTACAGAAGTCAATCACCCATTCACCATGCACAGAATATCAATACGCCATTTATGATTTTACATGGTACTGCCGATGGTGCAGTAGACTGGGTTCAAGGGCTTGAGTATTATTCTACCGCACGCAGATTAGGCAAAGAAGTGATTCTACTGTCGTATCCAGATGAACCGCATCACTTGGGCAAAGAGGCAAATCAGAAGGATTTCCAAATCCGTATGAAGCAATACTTCGACCATTACTTAATGGGTACAGAAGCCCCAACATGGATGACACAAGGTATTCCTCATTTGGATAAAAAGCGAGTAGGCCCTGAAGTGATGGACAAAAAATAAATTTAAGATATTCAATTTGGATGAATTTATAGGGAGTAGGACCACCCCGCCCTTTGGGCACCCTTCCTAAACAGGAGGGGTATAGATTGGGGGTAGGAAGATGATTTAGCACAAAATTTCCTGCAATTACCTTCAGCGTAATACTTCGTTAGATAAGTGTATTGGTAAGAGGGTAGAATTATAAAGCAGAGTTATACAATTTGTAGAAATTACTGATCGCCTTTTTTAGAGGAACTGTTGGCAGCTCTGAGGCCTCAATAAATTCAGCTAACTCTCAAATCAATTAAACTCTATGAAGTCAATCTCTGCTTTAAAAGGGCCTTCTTTTTTATCGTTGGTAATAATGCCCATGCGAATAATTCGAGTCAACACTTCTTTCGAAATATTATTGCCAGTAAGACGGCCCACACGGTATTCTTTAAAGTCTTTGAGTGGCACGGTCAACGTTTCCCATTTCATTTCAGTAGCGGGCAATACTATCTTGTAATTGGGTTGGTACCAACGGCCATAATGATCTAAAGAGAGGGCTAACGATTGCCCTTCGCAACGGTATTTTATTGTTACTTGGCTGTAATTGGAGAAATCCCAATTTTGATAATCGCTACGTACCGAAGCAAAGCCACCGTTATTGGCGAACGACACATCACCACTGAAGCTTAAAGCATCTTCAGAATAGCGAGTATTGCCACTTGATCTGCCGCCCATCACTCCGTCATTGACAGAATACCAATTCTCGCTCTTAGCTGAGCCAAAGTCAATGATTAAGGATTCTGTAGACATTATTAAAAATAAGATAGCTATGTATTTCACTTTAGTTTAACTCATTGCTACCTCAGATGTTTTGCAGCCGAAAGCTGAAAGGTTAATGTGGGTCTTAATGAACCAAAAAAAAGCTGAGTTAAAAGCTGTTTTGGATGATCATTCATAGAGATATTTTCTTAAAATATGATTGCACATGCTCAACCATAAGAATTCAAGGTCTAGCCCTGATTTTACATTCAGCTTTAGCTGCCACTGCCGACACTCATATTTTAGACAAGAAATTCCTGAATATCGAAGGTGGGCTTTTTTGTTAATTTGATTTTTAGACAGAAAATTATATTTAGCTTTGAAAGCAACTCCTTAAGATTTTGTCAACAGCATTTGCTTGCTTTAACATGCATTCCACTGCTCCACACCCAATAAAAAAGTCATACCTGAATGGGATTAAAGTTTAAGAATGAATTGTTAGTTTTAATCATAAGTCTTTGTAATGATCATTCATCTAAATTCAGTTCACACATTTCTCTTTTATGAAATCTTATTAGTGCTTGTTACACTTGCATGGGTTTTTACAGTTCATATCAAAATGATTATTAACGTGCTAAAACCGAGAGAAGAAACTCTTCTGTTCTGTACTTACTTTTATTCAACATCAAGGAGTTTGACTTTTATAACCATGTGCCAAGAGTGAAATCATACTGCTAAATTCATATAAATGAGTACAATCAAATTTCAAGAAAAACTCACCATCAATGTGATTTTTGTTAAGGGGACGGTGGAAATTTTATTGCCATTTCTACCTTCATTATTAACGCACTCTAGCTGTCGGTTTAGATTAATATCTAATGGTTGCTTATTAGAAGAAGCCACAATACTTAAAGAATTCACAGATTTCAACACGCAAACTGTTTTTTACAGCCTCAACACAGAACGCATCCTTCAACATCATGAGGTTTTGCATAATGTATTAGAATTAGAAGAATCTGAGTGGTTTGCGTTTATAGATTCTGATATTGTTGCCAAGTCTCAATTCCTACCTGCACTCTTTAACGCGTTAGAGGGTAAGGATGCTGTATTCACTGGCTTACCACTATGGCACGAAACTTATGAAATGATGATGCCAAAAGACTTTAATATCATGGGGGGTAGATTTGTCAATGCACATAATGGCTATTTATTAGGCTTATCGTATGCCGCCATATATAAAACAAGTGGACTAAAGAATTTCATCAAATCCTCAGGTATTGATCTTAGAAAGTATCGCTGGAATGAAATCCCCGCCAATTATCAGCAAATACTTAATGAGCTAGGCTTAAAAAAACAACTTTATGATACCGCTAAATTGCTTAATATTCTTTGGCAATATGAAGGGGGGGAAATGGTTTTTCGAAATTCTAATGAGTTAATTCATTTAGGTGGTGTTAGTGGGCCAGCTTATCAAATGCAACATACATCCAAACCAAGAGCCCTTGTGTCAAAACTGACCCCTAAATGGATATTTAACATACTGAAACGTATCTCAATGACCATAAATAAGGTGAATCAAGTTGAGACAACAGATCTTCAAAGATTAGTGAAAAAAAGAAAAATCACAGAGGCTCTTATGAGTGGACTCTTGTACGGAACTCATCACAATTTTGATGAAATTGATATGGCCTTTTTACCTCCCGAAATGGTAGAAAGAATAACCATAGCTATGCACGAGGTGCGGTCAATCGTTAAACAATCTAATACTAAACCCTATTGATGCTATGTCGAAAAAATCTATTCATTTGAAAGCACTTGTCGCTGTAGGTTCCAATTACTATCTGGAATCCAAAACGCACTTTGCCTTTCAAAAAGCCATTAGAAAGAAGATGAGTAAAGCAGGTGACGCTACTTATACTTTGCCTAAAGTATCTCAAGGAAACCCACCTGTTATATTACTCGGCATGCATCGGTCTGGCACAACACTTACTTCCAAGCTTTTACAAAGTTCAGGCTTATTCATGGGCAGTTTAAGAGGCGAGGACACTAATGAGTCACTTTTTTTTCAAAACGTCAACAAAGCTATATTCACAATAGCCCATTCAGACTGGGATGTGCCTGAAAGCCTGAAAGAAGCATTAGAAAATGAAACCTTCTTCAAGCTCATTAGGGAAATACTAGGTGAATACTGCGACACACCCAAAAAGATTCGTTCTTTTACTGGTCTAAAAGCTAAACGATCAGGTTCGCTCTTTTCATTGAATGAGCCATGGGGATGGAAAGATCCGAGGACATGTTTTACGCTACCCCTTTGGCTAGCGCTATTTCCTGATGCTAAAGTGTTATTTATCTACAGAAATGCTGTTGATGTGGCTGAAAGCTTAGTCAAGCGAAACAAAAATCTGATGGGAAAAAAACCGGGTTCTGTGAGGTGTTTAACCCTAGAAGGCGCCTATGGTATTTGGGAAAAGTACAATGAACAATGTTTAAAGCATATTTCCACGCTGAATCCAGATCAATATTATAGCCTTCGCTACGAGGATTTATTGGAAGATCCCGAAACGAATTTAAAGGCCTTACATGAATTTTCAGGTCTCAAACCAAAAGACAATGAGTGGCAAGCATTAATCAATAACATGGAGAAAAGTAGAGCTTATGCTTTCACTCAAAAAACTCATTTGTGTGACTTTTATAAAGAAATAAAAGACTCATCGCTGATGACGCAATTTGGCTATTCAAATATTCATGCTGATTAGTGGACTCAGCTATTTAAAACCTTTGTTGCTCGGTTCATCCATTCAAGCGTATACTCGTTGTTAAAATGTTTATGAAGTTTTTCCATTTCAGAGATCATTTTTGATGTGAGATACTTTTCCAAGTCTCTAGGCATCTCTTGATACTCACCTCTATTTCGTGGTTCTTGGGTGTTCGGTTGAGAGTTTGCTACTTCTGGTTCAATTTCAAGAAACTCATATATCGAATAGAGTAATTGCTGAGGTCTTAGCTCAATTTCTTCGAAGAAACCTATAAATAGTTGATCGGAACTATAACAAGCCATCCATCTTTGTAGGTTTGCAAAGTAATTAGAATGATCAAACAAAATATCTCCTTTATTATCGAGAATCTGTTGAATTGAGATTTCCTTCAAATCTGAACGTGTTCTTTTGTAATTGTTCATTGCAGACCAAATTCTGTCAACTGGATTTCGAAGAAGATATATTATTTTTGCTTCTGGAATGAGTGATGCAATATTTTGGATGGCGTTTATGTCAAGCTTACCATAAGCAGGTGTAATTTCTCCTGATATTTGGTTGTGTTTTGGTCTAAAAAGTGAAGTGTAATATTGATCATTTCGAAACCCTATAATCAAATGAATCATCCATCCGGAGTTGGAGGAAAGTAAGAATTTTTTTAGTAAGCTTCTAACAAATCTACCCAATTGATTTCTTTGGTGAATATGATTAATGTATCGGTTGATATGTGGTTTGTCAAAATAATGGAGCTCTTTTACAGGAGTTAGCCAGATTTGTGGATGTTTTCTAAATTGATGATATAACCAGGTTGTTCCTGATTTTTGTGCTCCGATACATAGAAAGTCAGGGATGGCCATTATCTATTTGTCATTACTGAATCGTTGGATATTAGATGCTTTATAGACTGGATTTAATAATTGTGGATTATGTGGAATGTCCTGTTTGTGATTATCAAACTTCCTTAATTCTAACACATTGCCAATTGCCTGCACTTTGATCACAGCCTCCTTGTCAAGCAGCCGAATGTGCCTTTTGTCATGAAAACCAATTCTTGTTTTATAAAGTTGATTCAATAAAAGTGCTCTTGTTCCTTTTTTCTTCATAGTTAGCCTTTCCATTTCCTTTGCTTCTTTTAAAGACACCTTCGAAGAGGTACTGATTGTTCTAAGTAACACCCTCAAACCTAATGGAATTAAATCTAATATGAGATTATATGCCCGTTTTAACCCCTTTTGATTGTTGTAAACCAATGTGCTGACGCCACCAATATGTAAAATTGATTGTGAATCAATATATGACATACGTGCTCCATCCATCTGATAAAAAATATTTAAAAGCTTACCAGTATCGTAATGATACTTCTCGAATTGAATTGATTTTAAGGAAATTCGGTGATTTTCTGGTAGGTCATGAAAAAAACAGCTGTCAAATGCTATCTCGCTTTTTTTGATGAATGATCTGAGCTTTTCTGTTTTGTAGGCAGCGCAATATGAAAGGCCAATCAATCGATCAGAATGATCATAAAGATATCTGCCTTCCACCATTCTAAAATGCTCTGGCATTTTTGCGGACTCTAGGTTATGCCAAACAGGGAGGCCTGAGAATATTGCATCAAAATTTTCGAGTTCAGAGAGCCAATCACCAAACCCATCCTTTGTAAAGACTACATCCGAATCTATGAAAATAAAATGGGGAGTTGTTTCTATTTCTAGAAGCTGATTGAGCACTATCGGGTGGTCAAGGACGTCCTGTGTCTCCAGAGAAAAGAAAATGCAGCGGTCTCCAGTTTGGCAGATAGTTTTAAGTAACATTTCTTCCTCTTCATTACACCCATTGGACACCAACCTAAACTCACATTGTGAAAAGCCAATCAAACTGTTCAGCATCGGAAGAAGTGTTTTTACAGTTCCTTTTACATAAACAATATTCACGAGAAATGACGGCATATATATATATCCTAGTAGGAGGTATATTTAAAATAGTTTTTCAATAAGAGTAGTTGGAGGTCTGTTATGATCAGTCGTAAAAGTATAAGAAAAAATTTAATCCGAGCGAAATCAAGGTGTATTTCGCAGGTGATTTCCATAAATAATGATCACGCCAACAAGAAAACAGAAAGATTGATCGGAAGAAACCTATCTAAATTAACTATGAATAATAAGTTAAGACTTGCCCAGTCTAGGATGGTCATGAGGTATTATAAGATTGATAGATTCTCCATGCAATTGATTAAGTAATTTTAGATTCGCAATGATATTGCTTAGGTTTTCTGCCTTTTCAAATAAGTGATTTTTAGTCTCTATGACCAAGCATTGTAAATTTCTCTTCTGGCTCAGTTTAATGAAACTCCTTTGGGTTCATGCTTAACGAGAGTTTTACTTTTCGGTAGTCAGACTGTTTCGCACGTAATTTTTTTACTATTCCTTTGTAGTTCATAAAGCCGTGGTTTCTCTTGAAGTATTGAATAGGGAAAAGTAAATAGTCAGCGTTTTCCTTGTCTACTTTAGTCATATCTAATCTGGACGGAGTATATGGTGAATTTGGTGACTTTTCGAACCAGCTCATTTTACCCTTTACTTCTCCTAAAGACTGATTAAACAATTTCTTACCATTGAGAGAAGGTGTGAAGTCATATTTAATCACAAGGTCACGATAATGGTTAATCACTTTAGTTGTATTGCTATTAGAGCCGATACTCAAAAAAAGAGGAGGAGAGCCCTGTTCATGGGAAAAACTATCAGATGCCATAGAAATGCACTCACACATCCAGTCTTCATCGGAAAAATATTGCTTTCAAATGTATTGACCCTTTTTTAAGCGATAGAGGTGTACCTGAATGCCTAGTTGATCTCCCTGACTAGTGAGTATTGATAATTGTTTTGAATAATGAATTAGCCACCAAGCAGGATCACCATGAACTATTTTAATCTGCGGGTCGACACGTCAACCAAAGAAATTTGATTTCGCTAGTCAGGTCGTTCTTTGCTCTAAGCTCTTGTATCGTTTCAAAAGTAGTTTTGAAACCCGTCCAATAATCACTCTGATCTTTTTTTAAGTAAAGCTCGTTGGGTTCAACATGAAAAGTAACATAGAGTGATAAGAGAGGAGTCATGCTGAGTATTGATGTTTAATAGAAAGAAACTACGTTCTAAAACGGAATGAGATGAAAAAAATTGGGTTCTTAATTTTATAGTTAAAAAGGTATAATAGCTTACTTATTTGATTTGGAGAGTACTTGGATCCAAGAGAGTAGAGAATTACAATTTGCTAACTTGAACAATAGGAACTTCTTAGTGCTTTTCATAAATTTATATCCAAGAGAAGTTAAACCCAAGTTCACCCAACTGTTGGTTGCTTTTCGCATAATAATCGTTTAAAAGTTCTCTTGTTTCCAATTTCATTTGGGTTGTATAGCCTCCTGTTTTACGAGGAGTCACATCCTTTAACGGTAATGGTTTCAATTCTAAAAACTCATGAACTTGTTTCATGATAGCATTTGGATCAGCAAATAACCGTTCGCTTTCTAGTACAATGAACTGTTTTTTGTCAAAATAGTCCAGCCAGTGAGCAATTTGCGGTCCATATAAACCTTTCATAAGTGCATTTGATGCTATTTTATGATAACTTGAAGTTTCCCCAGATAAGGCGGGTAAAATAAAGTCTTCAAAACTCAAGCCAGAGGGTTGTCGCCTCTCTAATTGCTGAAAATGTGAATATAAACGATCTACAGGGCTACGAAGCAATACGATAAACCGCGCTCTTGGCAATAAAACCTTCGCCTTTTCAGCTACTTTGTCCTTGAAAATATAACCGGGAGTGACTTCACCAATGGCTTTTTTTGCTCTAAATTTTAGAGGGAAAAATGAACGGTACCATCTGACCCCTTTGTGAAAATTTTTGTGAAAAAAATGTACTTCAGGAGCGTAAGCCATATTAACTTGAGGGTGTTGTTTTAGATAACTGTACATAGAACTTGTCCCACTTTTCATTGTGCCTATAACTATGAAATTAGGCAGAGCTCTAAAACAAGAAGTTACCTGACGGTATAATGCTACTAAGGTTTGTTTTTTTTGTAAAAAATCATCATTAATTAAAAATTTGAAATTCATTTTATTTCGTTTTGAATTAAGCGTAAAACAACTAATTACTAATTCATCTGTATCAAATTGTCTCACGTAGTAATTGAATAGATCATTCGTTACTAGTCAAGATTTCTTAAAAAATTACCACAAAATTAGTAAATCTATTTTATCTTCCTTAGTCGCATTAATGTCTTAGATTCGCTTGGGCTAATTTTTTTTACTGAAAACCAGTACCGTCATTAATTAAATTATAATTTTATAATCGCAATTCATATGATTGATCCTGTTTCCATTGAATATAGAGATTTAGAACAGTTAGGAACAATTCAACAATCAATTTTCCAGTCTGCCGTTCCATTCCCTCATATTTACTTTGATAACTTTTTTGATCAGCATATCCTGAATCAAGTTTTGAATGAATTCCCCGATTTATCAAGAATAGAACGTCATAAAATAAATAATCCGAGACAAAGGAAATTTGCAACTAATGGTACGGACTCATTTGGTGTTACTACATCCTCATTACTTAACTTTATGAATGGAGATGTTTTTTTAAATTTTCTTCAAATTATTACTAGCATTAATGAACCCTTGATTTCGGATTCAACATTTTTAGGAGGGGGCTTGCATGAAATTAAAAGAAGTGGATTATTAAAAATCCATACGGATTTCGCAAAACATCGCATCACTAATCTAGATAGGAGATTGAATGTATTGGTCTTTTTGAATAAGAATTGGAAAGATGAGTATGGAGGAGGTTTAGAGCTATGGGATGCTAATATGAGTACGTGTAAAGTAAAAATAGCACCAATCTTTAATAGGCTAGTGATTTTTGAAACTACCCAAGAATCTTTTCATGGTCACCCAGATCCTTTGTTGTGTCCAGCACACATAACAAGAAAGTCAATAGCACTTTATTACTACTCTCAAGGTAGACCCAAAAGTCAGAGCCAAACTTGGGAGAAAAGTAAAGAAGCTACAACATTCTATGCAAGACCAGGGAGTACGGAAGACACAAATGCATTAGATGATTATTCTTTACAGACTAGGGTTATCAATAAAATCAAAAGAATTTTGGGGAGAAGAAATAATGAGTGACATAATCCAAACCATGTATGGTTCCCTTAGTACGCTCAGAAATGACATGGTCACCCAACAACTGAAAAGGTTCTCTGCCCATACGGGTAATGAGCCAGCTATGTTGAGGGCTTTTATAACGAAGACTGTATAATTAATATAGGAGCACATATTGATACATTTTCAATCCCTTTTGCACGCTTTGTTGGAATAGGGGGGTGGTTTACTCAATAGAAACTGATAGCGTCAATTATGAACTTCTGGTTAGGAATATTAAGGAGAATAAGCTGGAAGACAGGAGAATACCGACAAGGGTAATTGTCTCTGATAATGTGCAGACCTTTCGAAAAGGGAGAATTGTTGGCCAAAATACAGGTGGATTTGGTTTTATACCTAGTTCGAAAGAAGATGATTTTGAAGTTTTGGTGATTGATAAATGGCATCAAAGCGAACTTGAAGAACGGGAGGTAGGTGTAGTTGAAATTGACATTGAAGGGGCAGAGTTGTTAGCGTTACACTCTTGTATCAATCTGATTAAGAAATATAGCCCTGTATTATATTTTTAAGTGAAAACCGAGGCACTAAAGGCCTTTCAAAGCGTACCTAATGATCATGAACTGTTATTGACTGGATTGGCTATAAATTTTTCAGAAACCTTGGGCCAAGAAATTCAAACAATGATTTATTGATACTGGCTAGGTTGAAAGGTCTCAGAGAAGAATATGGATTATTTGACTGTCTAGCTATGGTGCCATCTAGCAAAAGGTATCCTGAAAAATATCTCTAAGGATTTTGGAAGCTGTTTTGAGAATACCATATGAGATTCATGAATTATAGAAGGAAGAAGCTTAGAAAGTTAAAAGTGGTGTTTAGCATTTATCCATTTCACAAGTAAGCATGGCCTAATGAGATCAGAAGTCTTTCACTCTTCCTCCGACCGCTATAAAAACCTACTTCTTATTCCCCACATGAGTTTTTGCATAAATCCATGAGGTTTCATGAAATGCCTCACGATTTTTCCCTTCTCATATTTTCTGGCAAAGGTCGGATTTAAAACATTGAGGTTTTTAGGTATTGCATTTTTGGAATGCCAGATTCTTACTTTTCCACTAATCAATTCACCAAATGCTCGGTGATTATACCCTGTAGACAGGGTATAAGGATTAAAGGAGAGCATTTCTATGGCCAGACTTAAAAAAGTTTGATCACCACTAAATTCATTCTGATGTTTCATAGAAAGCTGATAAGAGCGCTCAAAAACCTGTCTTACTTTTTCATTTAATCTAAAAAAGATGACTCCAGAATTATACTGGAGTTGTCCTTTACTTTCCACGCCCTCTTTCTTCATGATTTCACTAAAGTTCAGCACTTGGTCCATACTATAATGTGCAGCTTGTGCAATGGCCATTCCAAACCGTTCTGCTTTTTCAAAACCCAATGATATATCGCCTAATATCACCGTATCGGTATCCAGAAAAAGAAAGGTGGTATTATCTTCTTTTGGGAAAAAATTCCACATCTCTGTTTTTCTTAATAAACCATTAAGTTCAAAGTCAATTCTTAGTACTTTATTGAAAAGTTCGGGTTTATCGAGCTTACTTTCATTATCGGTAAGCAAATAAATTGGATATCCTGGAAATCCTGTTTTAGAAACAGTAGCGCTCAAATGCGCTAGATGTTCATTGCCCCATGCAACAAATAAGATTACTCTTTTCATATAAAAATTTTAAAAAGTATCGCCATCCTTATTTTTAAAGAAACAGAATTAAATTGAAAGAAATTGATTTATTTCGACAATCTTGGTAAACAACGATACAAAGAAATGGCCAGCTATGGATGATTTTGAAAGAAGGGACATAAATGCAGGGGAAGGTCTTTTGATCCACATAGGGATGCCCAAATGCGCGTCTACTTGGTTACAAAAAAAACTATTTGTAGAAGACGCTAATTTTTTTTCAGAAGGATCAAATCTTGAATCAAGTATTAGGAATAGGATTGGGCTAATAAGAGAATTAATCCCCGAGAATACGCCATACTTTGATAAACAAAAATGTCTTAATTACTTTTTAAAATACTTAATATTTCCCGCTTTTAAAAAGGAGATGATTCCCGTTTTTTCTCATGAGAGGTTATCCGGTCTACAAATTGTAGGAAGCTTTGACCGCGTAATGATTGCTGAGAGGTTGAACGCTGTTTTTCCAAAAGCAAAGGTGCTCATTATTATAAGGGAACAAAATGACCTCATACTTTCTTCTTACTTACAGTATGTTAAGGGGGGCGGTATATTAAGCTTGAAACGTTATATGACTCAAAAATGGGTTGCTCCCTATTTACCTAAGCATAATTTAGATCAATTCGATTTCCAAAAGCTGGTGTCATTATACACTGAGTTATTTGGTTTGGAAAATGTACTTTTTCTGCCTTATGAAGTGCTGAATAAAGCCCCAGAGAAATTCGTTCAAAGAATAAAAAAATTTTCTGAGTCGGAGAGTACAATAGACTCAACATATTGGGAGGAAAGAATAAACCAAACTTCGTCTTTTAGTAATCTCGCCATTCGAAGAAAATTAAACAGATTTGTCTATCCAAACAGTAGCTGGATTAGTCAAGGTGCCTTTTTTTTCACTAGAAAAATAAGACGAGTATGGCCCTTTTTGAAGTTGCCAAAGTACTTTGATCGTAGAATAGAAAGAAAATTAAAAAATGAAATGAATAACTACGTAAAAGATGCATTTGTTGAGAGCAATAGGGAGTTACAAAAAATAACAGACATAGACCTAGTCGATTTAGGTTATAAAATGTAAGCATGAATAGCCAACGAAAGAAAAGCAACATCTTCTTAACTGGGCCATCCCGATCAGGCACAACATTAGCTTGTGTTTTGCTTAATAAAATCCCTGACATGGTCGCAATTCATGAACCATTCGGTATTACTGCATTTGGTAAAGAAAGTTGGCGTAATAAAAAGTCTTTTTGTTTAGACATTGAAAGGTTTATCGAGAACAGCCGAGAATCTCTTCTCAGCAATGGAGAAGTCGTTTCTAGACAGTTTGAAGGCGAAATTACTTCAAATCCAGCTGCCAACGAATACCCAACCAAATCGGCAGTTGTTCTCAGTAAAATAAGAAGTGCAATAACCCCCCGATGGAAAGATAGAGCGCATAGTCAGTTAAACTTACGCAAGATAGTACATAGTCAAAATACTATTAAAATTGAAAAAGCACTGTCTAATGATTTCAAATTAGTTGTTAAGCATAACCTGATTTTTACCTCTCTTTTAGAACAGCTTGTTCCAGATAATTTGTGCTACGCCATTATAAGGAATCCCTTGTCCACGCTTGCGTCATGGAATACGATCAACTTTGGCCTTGAACAGGGAAACTTACCCATTTGGTTCAATACTTGGGAAAAGGAGACATATGATTTAATAGTCGCATCTGATGATATTTTAGAAAGACAGGTCCGTCTGCTAGAATGGTTTCTCTTTCAGTATAAAAAGTACCTGCAACCTGAAAATATTATTACTTATGAGTCAATCATAGATACAGGAGGAGCTTCTCTAGCCGCAATAAATGAACAAGCGTCCACACTTAATGAGAAGTTTGTGAGTAACAATAACAATCCATTATACCCAGATACGCTTTTAAAGAATATTGCTCATAAAATCTTGAAGAGAGAGAGTATAATTTGGTTTTTTCACAAGAAAGAAGATGTAGAGTTCTTATTAGAAACAAGAAATATTTAAAAGAAGTGCTATTCCTATTCAACAAAAGCCACGAAATTAACTAGTGACTTCCTCCTTTAGTTTTTTAAAAAAAAAACCTCATTTGCTCTTTCCAGCCATTTACGGGTATAGTCATTATCAAATTGTTTATGAAGTTCTTGAATTTTAGATAATAATAATCTGCTAGTTCTCTGTTCCTCATCATATGTCAATTGATTGTAGTGCCCTTTGTTTTTAGGAGTGTGTAAGTCAATAGATTGCTCATCCAAATCAGGGTCAATATTCAAGAAAGAATAGATTGATGAAAGTAAGCCCTCTGGATTGTCTTTGATTTGTTCAAAAAAACCAACGAATACCTGTTTGGAGCCGAAGCTGGTAGTCCAATATTTTAGAGTCGTGTGGCTACTAGAATTCTTAATCATTCTGTCTCTTTTGACAGGATTAAGGTGTTTTTCAGATAATATTATTGGTGATCTCAGTTCCCTTTTTTCATATTAATTTGCGACCAGGCCCTGTCCACTAGGCTTCGTATCAAATAAATTATTTTACAATTGGGCATCTGTGAAGCAATGCGCTTTACGCTCTCTAAACTTAAACGACCATAAGCAGGCGTGTACTCACCACATATTTGTCCGCTATTAGGGCTGAATAGGGAAGGAAAGAAGGTGCATTCCGGTCTGAGAAAACAAATTTAATGAACCATAAGGGATTTCTAAAAGTGAACACTCTGAGTAATAAATAACGGACAAGCCTTCCATGTGGATTCCTATCCAATACATAGTGTATATATCTTTTGATCTTGGTTCTATCAAAGACATGAAGTGCCTTGATTGGTGGTACCCAGATTTGCGAATGCTTACTCATTTGATAGTGCAGCCAGGTGGTTCCTGCCTTTTGGGCACCAATGCAAATGAAATTAGGATATAGCATTATTACGTGTAAGAAATTTTATTAAAGGTAGAAAGTATATTGAATCAAAATCCTTTCTCGCACCTTAATCATTCTTTCAAATCAAAGACTGATGTGGGGTACGGAGGCTGATCTGTTGAGTTCAAGTGGCGCAGGGTTTTTCCAGAATTAAACTAGCCTTCAGGTGTATAGAGTTCTATCGAATGGAGATCTTCTTGCTCCAACGTGTTTTGTCGTTCACAATATTAATCAAGTAAACTCCTGCTTCGGGGTAAGAGACTGATGCCTCTTTGGTACTTGTCACCACGCGATTAATTCTTCTTCCATACAAGTCATGAAGATAAATGGTCCTCACTTCAGCGTCTTCAAATGCCAATTGTATGGCTCCGTTGGTTACGGTTAATCTCGGCTCAAATGCCGAAGAATTATTGACTTCGTATAAATAGCTTTCGGTATAAAGCTGAGTAGCATTCTTTAGCATAGATAGTTTTACTTCGAACGAACCATCAGTCAGGTTTAAATCTGTCAAATTGAGATCAAAGAATGAAGCATCAAGCGTTTGAAGAGCGATTGTTTGAGTCTCTGAGTACACTTCATTTGTGCCTTCCAATATTTTAATCTCTAGGGTATAGCTGTCGGTTGAAATAGGTAAAAACGCATGGACTTTTAGTTCACTTTCGTTCAGGCTCGAACCAAAGGCAATTTCCTCGTTCATAAAGCTAACACTGGGGACACCGACTGTAGGTAAATAAGTCTCTGTCCACTGAACCGATTCATTTGCAGCTAAAAAAGCATCTTTAAAAAACTGCTGGGAAACCCCAGACCACATTTCAATGTAGGGCCTTGCTTCATTATTGAAGTTGTTAGGGTCGGCAGCCAATCCTTGGGTATCTCCCCAAGTCCAAAATTTCAACCCTGGTGTTTGAGTTTGATCGCTCGACAAGCGGAACAGTCCATTTTCATTTTCATGGTTGATCACCCCATAGAAGTCCTTCTCCATAGTCGGGTAGGCATAGGCAATTCCTTGTGCTCTCCAATTCGAAAGATGTGCCAGCTTATCGTAAACTTGTACCCTTGGGCCCGCAGCACGTACCACTTCGTCCAAAGAATTCAACCAATTATTAGGATTCCAGCCCACTTCATAGTGGTCTATGGGTACAATCATTTCGGTATTACTAGGGGTAAAGGTATTGCCAATCTCCGATCCTGGGGCAAAAGTGATGCAGGTCCAATATTCATATCGATCGCTACTGGCGTCATTCTCTAATTCAACATCAACTTTGAAAAATGGCTTATTGACTTCTAAAGAGACATTGAAATAGCAGGTAATGCCCGTAACACCATTGTTGTATTGACTTGGACGCTTTGGATTATCCAATTCATCTTTGAGCCACATTGATACCGTAATTTTATCGTCTGACTGTTCGGTGATTTCGTAATTCCAAGGAGTATTCCAGTATTTACCATGTTCTGATTCTGGGAAAGTGGGGAAGATGCCGCCATAGACCATGAGCCAATCGTGATAAAAAATGTTGCTGCCAATTTGATAAGGCGTGCCAATGGGGTTTTGATAAAGCTGTTCTAGGCCTGAAGGCTTGTAGACGAATGAAATGATTCTCGCCCCAAACGCTGGAATCAGACAGATTTTCACCAATTCGTTTTCGAGTACAATCCCTTCAAATTCAGTAGTCACAATATCACTTTCGCTGTAATTCGCCAAGCTGAAATTTTCATCCATTTCATAGTCAAAATGCTGCCATAGAATCAACGTGTCACGCATAGTGACTTGACTGATGACTGAAAAAGAGCTTAAAACAAAGAGGGTAATAAAAACAAGAATTCGCACAAGGAGCAAGATAGTTATTTATTTGAAATGTCTAAAAAAAGGGCATAATATGGCCCTTGTTGTGCGCTGTAGGTCCCCTCAAAAATTCACCTCATTATGCTCTCCTTTGTTTTCTTTTGCTCAAGTACTATCTTGAGTATTACACTGATTCATTTCAACCTTGGCTAATCTCGCTAAAATACGAGAATGTAAGCGTCTCTAGTTTTCTTGTTTCAACTGTATCACTTAAATACCCAGAATTGAGTATTTTAGATGAAAAAGACAACCACGAAATTGAACATGAATTAAAACCAAAGAAGATTATGGCATTTATTGGAAACATTGACCTCTCTAACAGTGACGATTATCAGGCGCTCTACGCCAGTCAGTTGTATGGAACGTTTTTCAGCGTTTACGGAAAATTTACTTGTAAAATACCTGCAGACGGTGAGACAGCTCTTGGTAAAGAGGAGTACATGATTGACAAAATAGATTTCAAAATCATCAACTACAAAGGCTTATTGAACTTAGGTATATCCGCTGTAAATATGGTAAATGCAATGACTTACGATGATGTATTGTTCGAAAACGGCCGCCCAATTCGCTCTGTTCATAAAACAATAGAACTCGAAGTACAGGCGCTTTGTGACAATACAGATTTTAATTATTCAGGGCTGAATACCAAGATCAAAAGAAAAGAATTGCTTATTCTAGAAAGAACACTGAAACCCATTCACAACGGAATGGCCATGGAAAATGAAGTTTTTGATGACGAATTCTATTATAGAGAGGGCTTAGCTGGCGCAGATGGTAAATTTCCATCAAGGCCACCAATAGTAGATAAACCAGATACAGCATCTAATGTGAAAGATAAAGCAATGATGTTCCCCGGAACGAAGTGTCCGAGAGCTATCAATAGAATTGTCTAAAAGTGATTAAACGTTCGATCCTTTGCCTGTTCGTATTACTCTGTCAGTATTGCTGCTATGCAAAACCTGTGGAGTCGGACGCATTATCTACTTTTTTTCAACAAGTCAAACAGTGGAACTTTGAGCAAGCCGAGGCTTTTGCTCAAAATCTTCAAGACCAAGACTTAAAGAAGGAAATGATCCAACTGACCCGTGTGCTTTTTGCCGCAGGTCAGTTGGACGTTCAAATCAACGATACCACCACATCGACAGACAAACGGGTTCAGCTGATTTCTTACCTCAGTCGCGGCTATTATCATTTATACACCAATCCCTATGGCGATAAACCTTTTCGATTTTTCAACAAAGCCTATGCGCTGTCGAAAGAAATTGAATCGGTAGCGGCAGAAAAGTTCTCTTTGGTTTCAATTTTAGAGGTTTATAACTTCGAGATTGCACAATCAAATGATGATGCCGTGCTTTTCTTCAATCGCTATAAAGCGTTAATCTCTGATAATGAAGACCAATATCACTACTTGATGAATGTTCTTCATTTCAACCTCAGAGATATATTCCTGAATATCACAATCGACTTATCATTTTTCACCGCGTTTGACAAGGTGATGAGTCGCTATCAGAGTACCCATCGGTTTTGGCCCAACTACTACTCATCGAAAGGTGTATTTTTTGAAGCCATTGGTCGGGAAGAAGAAGCTGCTGAACTCCACCAAAAGGCAATCTCCTCCATCAATGATGAACCCTTTCTCAAGTTCATTGATTTCAGGTCTAACATTCGACTTTCAGAGATCAATAGGAAGCTCGCACGATACAATGAAGCACTGAATTATATTGATATCGCTTTCAAAAGTATAGACAAGGCAGACACCACCAGATCCAATTACTATATCCATTTTTACCTGTCGAAGATTTATGATGAATCAGGTCAATTTGATCAAGCTTATAGCAATCTGCTTAAGGCAACAGATTTAAAGAATAAGTTAGAGTACGAAAGAAACAGTTTGGAAATCGCTAGGCTCAATGTCCGTTATCAAACGCAAGAAAAAGAGCTAGCCCTGCTGAGAGAAAGAGAAAAGGTAAGAGGCATTCAAAACCTGCTGATTGGGGCTGTTTTCATCATCATTTTCATTTCAATTACTTACTACTTAATTCAGAAAAACACCAAACGTAAGCAGCTACTTATAGTGAAGGAAAAAGACCTCGAAAGGCAGAAAGTGGTCACTTTACTCAAAGAGCAAGAGTTAGTATCGATAGATGCCATGGTCACAGGTCAAGAAAAAGAACGGCAAAGACTCGCCAATGAATTGCACGATGATTTAGGGGGATTATTGGCCTCAATAAAACTACACTTCCATACCCTCACTGGGGCAGAGCACAGTGAATCGAATCAACTTTTTGTGAAAACAGATGCATTGATTAATGAAGCCTATGATAAGGTAAGGGCCATTGCCCACGCCAAAAACTCAGGAGTGATCGCAAAAGAAGGTTTATTAAAATCAGTAGAAGCGATGGCCAAAAAGGTATCCATCGCCAATAACTTGATGGTGACGGTCAATGAACATGGACTTGATGACCGATTAGAGAACGCTACTGAAATCGCCCTCTTCAGAATCATTCAAGAACTAATTACCAATACCATCAGACATGCCAATGCCTCAGAAGCCAACATTCATTTAACAAGACACAACGACTATCTGAATATTATGGTAGAGGACAATGGAGACGGCTTTGACACCAATGGAATCACGCTCAAGGCTGATGGCATGGGAATTAAGAGCATAGACAAGCGAGTGGCCTTTCTTGGGGGTACTATGAATATTGAATCGGAGCGAGGCCAGGGCAGCACAGTGATTATAGAGATACCATTATGATAAGATTAGTAATAGCAGAGGACCATCAATCTTTAATAGATGGTTTAAAACTCCAACTTGACAATGTCAAGGAGATCGAAATTGTAGGGACGGCCAACGATGGCGAAGCACTTTTAGAAGTAGTAAAGAGGAAGCGACCAGATGTAGTGATCACAGACATTAGAATGCCAAAAATTGATGGGATTTTGGCTACTTCTATGATCAAGGAAGAGTTTCCAGAGATCAAGGTACTGGCCTTTACCATGTTCGACCAAAATGAAGCGGTAGCACAGATGCTCAAAGCCGGTGCTTCTGGGTATATCTTGAAAAAATCAACGCTTAAAGAGGTGATTGATGCGATTTTCGCGGTAGCCAAAGGCGAGAACTACTACGATGCTAACATCCATGTGGATTTGAATCAAGGCACAGACAGTAATAACAAAAAAGGGGTTTTAACCAGAAGGCAAAAAGAGATCCTGCAGTTAGTTTCTCAAGGAAAGACCTCGCGTGAAATAGCGGATCAACTTTTTATTGGCGCTTATACCGTTGAAACACACAGGCGGAATATGATCAGGATTCTTGGGCTGAGAGGCAACGGTGAACTGCTGCGTTATGCCATCGAAAAGAAATATGATTTTGATTAGAGCCAAAGAGCAATTTGCAGTGTTCTACTGTCATGCAGATACATAAAAATCATCGGAGAGAGATTTACTTCATCGCTGGTAGGCTCATACGAACTATTGTGCAAGTCGCAATTTGCGACTGCAAGCACGCTTATGGAAAAATGAAGGATCAGACTATCATAGATCATAACAAATCAAGAGCATACCTGATTCTGGGCATTCTCATAAATAATAGATTCACTTGATCAAGGAATAGAAGCAACAGTAAGAATAGAGGGAGCTACTGTTTTTTTAGAACGCTGTAAGGTTCCAAACTAGAGGAGATGAATAAAGATCAAATTGGTGTTATCGGAGGTGTTGTTGTAGGATCTACCCAACAACCTAGAGATTATAGGTCTGTTCTTGAAATGACTGCTCATCACAATCTTGGATAATGGTTAGACTTTTTTGATCTACTTTATTTCTTTTTGGTGGATGGGCAGGTACTGCAATATT
>JBLIES010000041.1:0-20676 GCA_047633135.1 Roseivirga sp. | reverse complement strand
ATCACCCCTAAATTATAAAATACTCGGCATACTATGACATAAAAAAAGGTACCAAGAATAATTCTTGATACCCAATCTTTATTTTCAATAGATTATTTTACTTCGCCACCACCGAAAAGCACCAGCCCTTTTACGATCAGCTCTTTTCCATTGTTGGCTTCGTTGTCTGCGAGGACCCTACGTTCATCAGAAAACCCTCCGAAAATAGCCGTTACTTTTACCTTGACATTCATATCGGAAGGAACTCTAATGTCAGTCCCTCCGAATAAAACGAATACATCCAAAACATTCGTGCCGCTGGCAAGCTCTGCATTAATTAAGTTTAAGTCTGTTCCTCCAAATATGGAAGTCAGTTTACCCCCCTTAAACTGCTTAGAAGTAACTACCCTGTCAGCGCCACCAAAAAGGGCGATTTCATCTACAGTATCTAATTCCGAGTCAGTACTTTTTTTTTCGTTAGCTGTTTGGTCTTCCTTACTTCTCCTAAAAATTAGAGAGATACCGATGATGATGAATATCACTGGCCAGAATTCAAAAATATCACTAAAATCTAAGTAGTAAACGTCTCTTAACAAAAAGGCGGTGCCAATTCCCATGAGCGTAAGGCCGAAGCCCACTTTCCCTCGTACCGTGGCAACTAGTAAACCAATAAGGATCATAATTGTGTACCACTGGCGAAAATACCAAGGAATATTAAAGTTGAGGATGTCCAAATTATCGAGTGTCCAAAGCGAACCAATGGCTAAGAAAACTGCTCCTATAATGTATCTTTTGTTGACTGACTGTGACATAGTTTCTTTCTTTTAATGGCAGGCAGTTTTACCTGCCTGCCTTTTGTTGTTTGAGTTTGTCGTTTATTTATTGCCTCGTTTTTGACCTTTGGGCTTTCATTACATTCAAATGTACGTGGATAGTTGCCTTCCAAGTTGTCTGTAATCGGTAAACGAACGCCTCACATCGGTAAACACCCGAACTATTCGTCAGAGATTTTGATCTTCGCTGAAAAATCGGTGAATTCCGATGCTCAAATACTTTCTTACTTCTCCTTCATTGCCTAATTTTGACTTGCATAAATTTCATCCTATGGAATACAGAATCGAAAAAGATACGATGGGGGAGGTAAAAGTTCCCGCAGACAAATATTGGGGAGCTCAGACTGAACGCTCCAGAAACAACTTTAAAATAGGCCCAGAAAGTAGTATGCCACTAGAGGTGGTCTACGGTTTCGCCTATCTTAAAAAAGCGGCAGCGCATACCAACCATCAACTGGGGGTCTTATCATTAGAGAAGAGAGATCTGATTTCTGAAGTCTGTAATGAAATTTTGGAAGGAAAATTAGACGATCAGTTTCCTTTGGTGGTTTGGCAAACAGGCTCTGGTACACAATCTAATATGAATGTGAACGAGGTAGTGGCCAATCGTGCCCACGTTAATGCGGGTCACAAGCTGGGAGAGGGAAAAACTGAAGTTCATCCTAATGATGACGTCAATAAATCACAGTCTTCTAATGACACTTATCCAACAGGCATGCACATTGCTGCGTATAAACTCATTGTTGAGAATACCATTCCGGGAGTAGAACTGCTTAGAGATACGCTTCAGGCCAAGTCTAAAGAGTTTATGAACGTGGTGAAAATTGGAAGGACTCATCTCATGGATGCCACACCACTTACACTAGGGCAAGAGTTTTCTGGTTATGTGTCGCAATTAAACCACGGGATTAAAGCCCTGAGAAATACATTGGAACATTTATCAGAATTGGCATTGGGAGGAACGGCCGTAGGGACAGGAATCAACACGCCTGCTGGTTATTCTGAATTGGTAGCCGAAAAAATCGCAGAATTCACTGGGCATCCTTTCATTACTGCAGAAAATAAATTTGAAGCCTTGGCCGCTCATGACGCGATGGTAGAAACACATGGAGCGCTAAAGCAGATGGCCGTTTCGCTGAATAAAATTGGTAACGATGTCCGAATGCTTGCCTCAGGGCCGAGGTCAGGGATTGGAGAAATCATCATTCCTGCTAATGAGCCAGGATCGTCAATTATGCCTGGTAAGGTAAACCCAACGCAGTGTGAGGCATTGACAATGGTCTGTGCTCAAGTAATTGGAAATGATGTTACCGTCACATTCGGTGGGGCTCAGGGGCATTACGAGCTGAATGTATTTAAGCCAGTGATGGCCTATAACTTGCTCCAGTCTGCACGTTTGATCGGTGATGCTTGTGTTTCTTTCAACGATAATTGTGCCATTGGGATACAACCCGACTACAAGAATATCAAGCAACATTTGAATAACTCTCTAATGTTGGTGACTGCGCTTAACACTAAAATTGGCTATGAAAAAGCTGCTAAAATTGCCAAAACAGCACACGAGAATGGAACCACATTGAAAGAAGAGGCGGTGAGTCTTGGTTATTTAACTTCAGAAGAATTCGATGAGTGGGTGAAGCCCGAAGATATGATCGGAAGTTTGAAAAGCTGACATTAAAGTTATAATTTGACATTAAATGAGTTTTAACTCAAACAAATCAAGAAAAGATGAAAATTTCTAAAGCACTTTTTACCATAGTATTGGGCATTTTTATCGCAACAACTGCGATAGGACAAGAAATGACTAAAGCCGAAAAAAAGGCCTTCAAAATTGAAATGAAGCAATGGAAGAAAAAGAAAAAATCAATGTCTTCAGAAGACTTTCAATTATTGTCTCAAGAACA
Source organism: Roseivirga sp. (assembly GCA_047633135.1). GTDB lineage: Bacteria > Bacteroidota > Bacteroidia > Cytophagales > Cyclobacteriaceae > Roseivirga. The sequence continues at coordinate 17,960 of JBLIES010000041.1, read as the reverse complement.
TTTACAACTTAAAGCATCCAATGCAGCTGCTGTTGGTGATATCGAAGCATTAGAGAAGCAAATTTCAACCAGAGATAACCAAATTATTGACTTGCAAAAGCAGGTGACTCGCATGCAGGCTGCCTACCAGGCTTCTCAAAAGGAAACTGAAAATCTAAAAGAGCAAATCTCAAGTAGACCAGCTTACAATCCAGATTTAATCAATGGGGAAGACTTTGGTATAGGAGTTGTTTTTAAAGTGCAAGTGGGCGCCTTTAGAAAGGTAGATTTGAAGAAATATGCTGACACATCCAATGATTTTGCAGAGGAATCTACTGACGACTTAAGAAAGTACATCATTGGGAATTTTAGAAATTACGAGGATGCCAATATCCTTAAGCGATATTTAAGAGAGATGGGTGTCGGTGATGCTTGGATAGTTCCTTATAGAAACGGAATGAGAGTGCCTTTGAAGGATGTCCTTCCAAGTGGTGCTTCGAACAAATAATTCCCCTTCTTATACAATATAAGAGCAGTGTTTTTTAAAAAAAGCACTGCTTTTTTTATCCCATAATTACAAAGAAAAATATTCCTATTTTTATACATGCAAAAAAGATGGCTTTTTGGTGAACAGGCAAATGATGAGGTAGTCGAAACCCTTCAACGAGACTTAGGTATTGACGAAACCTTAGCGTTTCTATTTGCAAAAAAGGGAATTAAGGATTTAGAGGAAGCGAAAACTTACTTTCGGCCACAAATAGACCAATTGCACGATCCTTTTTTAATGAAGGATATGGACAAGGCGGTAGACAGATTGTCTAAAGCGATAGAAAAGGGAGAGAACATCTTAGTTTATGGTGATTATGATGTTGATGGCACCACGTCAGTGGCGACCTTCTATGGCTTTCTTTCACAGCGATTCAATAACCTTGAGTTCTATATTCCTGATAGATACAGCGAGGGATATGGCGTTTCCACCACTGGAATTCAATATGCTATAGATAATGGTTTTCGTCTAATTGTAACTTTAGACTGTGGTATCAAGGCAAATGAGAGAGTAAAGGATGCCGCAGAGGCGGGTATCGATGTAATTATCTGTGATCACCATACGCCTGGCGATGAACTGCCTCCTGCTTTTGCAGTACTGGACCCAAAACGAATCGACTGTCTTTATCCATACAAAGAGCTTTCTGGATGTGGAGTGGGCTTCAAGTTGCTTCAAGGTTTTTGTGAAAGGAATAAGTTGCCCTTAGATGACCTCTTTCAATACCTTGATTTATTGGCCGTCAGTATCGCTTCTGATATTGTTCCAATAACAGGAGAGAACCGGGTGCTTACTTATTTTGGTCTAAAGAAATTAAATCAAGACCCAAGGCCAGGCCTAAAGGCCTTGATAGACCTGTATAAGAACAAGAATGATTTAACTGTCACCAGCATCGTGTTTGGTATTGGGCCGAGAATCAATGCGGCTGGTAGGATGGACCATGCCGGAGCTGCAGTGAACCTACTATTAGCAAAAACTGAAGAGGAGGCCAATCATATGGCCGACAGTATCAATGATCAGAATGATGCGCGTAGAGACTTTGATAGTACTATTACTGAAGAAGCGCTGATGATGATTGGTGCCGAAGAAGCGCTGATCAATGCTAAATCGACAGTGTTATACAAAAAAGATTGGCATAAAGGGGTGATAGGAATTGTAGCCTCACGGTGTATTGAGAAATACTATCGTCCTACAGTGATTCTAACGGAGTCTAACGGCAAGGCTACTGGCTCAGCTCGTTCTGTGATGGGCTTCGATGTATACAATGCAATTACTGAATGCGCTGACCTGTTGGAACAATATGGGGGTCATATGTACGCTGCTGGCGTTACCATGGACATCAGTAACGTGGAGGATTTCAAGCTTCGGTTTGAGGAGGTGGTAACGAAACGAATTACGGAAGATCAACTTACCCCAGCCATTTACATAGATACAGTCATCTTTTTAGACGATATCAATGTCAAATTTTTTAATACGATTAAACAAATGGGTCCATTTGGGCCACAAAATATGCAGCCAGTTTTTGTATCAGAAAACGTTCATGCAGAAAATGCTAAAGTACTCAAAGGCCTACACCTAAAGTTTATGGTGAGGCAAGAGGGAACAGATATAGGATTTGATGTTATAGGCTTTGGATTAGGTGATTATTGTGATTTAATCAATAGTGGCATGAAATTTCATATGGCATATACTATCGAGGAGAACGATTTTAGAGGGAATAAAACGCTACAACTCTTCTTGAAGGACATTAAGTTTGAATGATTATTTTATTTTTGCCTACCATGATGAAGTTAAGAGCAGATAATCTTGTTAAGATTTATAAAAAAAGAAAAGTAGTTAACGATATTTCGCTTCATGTTGAGCAAGGTGAGATCGTAGGTTTACTTGGCCCCAACGGTGCTGGCAAGACTACTAGTTTTTACATGATCGTAGGGCTGATTAAGCCTAATGAAGGCAACATTTTTCTGGAAGACGATAATATCACTTCTTTGCCTATGTATAAAAGAGCGCAATTGGGTATAGGCTATTTGGCGCAAGAGCCGAGTGTATTCAGGCAACTCACTGTGGAGGAAAATATAATGGCCGTGTTAGAGATGACTAAGCTACCGAGGAAAGCACAAAAGGAGAAAATGGAATCTCTACTCGAAGAATTCAGCTTAACTCATGTTAGGAAAAACATGGGGCAGGTGCTTTCTGGAGGAGAGAGAAGAAGAACCGAGATTGCTAGAGCGCTATCAGTCGACCCTAAGTTCGTTTTACTTGATGAACCTTTCGCTGGGGTAGACCCGATAGCAGTAGAAGAGATCCAAACCATTGTTTTTAAACTGAAAAAGAAGAATATTGGAATTTTGATTACTGACCATAACGTCAACGAAACCCTTTCTATCACTGATAGAGCATATCTAATGTTTGAAGGAAAATTATTGAAAGCAGGTACCGCGGAAGAGTTAGCAGCAGATGAACAAGTGAGAAAGGTATATTTGGGGAGAAATTTTGAACTTAAAAGAAAATTTTAATTGGCTATTCTTAATTCTATATTGACCTGGGTAATGAAGAAGAGAATGCATCAAATCGATCTCTTCATGAAATACCCGCTGGAGGTTCAAGACGAACTCTTCAAGCAATTAATCACAACAGCCCGCAATACCGAATTCGGTAAAACTCATGGTTTTGCCGACATCCATAATCAAGAGCAATTCAATAAAATGATTCCGATATTTTCTTACGAAGATATCAATCCCTATATCGAGAGGAATATGATGGGCGAGCAAAATTTGCTCTGGCCTTCAGATGTTAAATGGTTTGCTAAGTCTTCAGGAACAACCAATGCAAGGAGTAAATTTATTCCTGTTTCTTCTGAAGCCTTAGAAGGATGCCACTTTAAAGGGGGCAAGGATATGCTTTCCCTCTACTGCCACAATCATCAAAACACCATGATGTTCGATGGCAAAGGGCTCACCATTGGAGGAAGCCAACAAATGAATCAATTTGATGCTAACCAAGAGTCTTTTTATGGCGATGTCTCGGCTGTAATTATGTCTAACCTTCCTTATTGGACAAAATTTGTACGTACTCCAACTTTGGACATCGCTCTAATGGATGAATGGGAGTCGAAGATCGATTTAATGGCCAGGGCCACAATGGAAGAGAATGTAACCAGTATTTCTGGAGTGCCTACTTGGACAATCATTCTTCTTCAAAAAATAATGGAGCTGAACGACACAGATAATATTCTAGATGTCTGGCCGAATTTAGAAGTGTTTTTCCATGGAGCCGTGGCTTTCGGGCCTTATAGAAATATCTTTAAAAAAATGATTCCTTCGGAACAGATGCAATACATGGAAACATACAATGCATCTGAGGGTTTTTTTGGAATTCAAGATGATCCGAAGAGAGACGACATGCTCTTGATGCTTGATTATGGAATCTTCTATGAATTCATTCCTTTCAATGAAATTCATAGCGAATCCCCAAAAGTAATTGGCCTATCAGAGGTTGTGTCTGGAGAAAATTATGCCTTACTAATTTCTACCAATGCAGGCCTGTGGAGGTATAAAATTGGTGATACTGTTCAGTTCACTTCAGTAAACCCTTTTAGAATTAAAATTTCGGGCCGTACCAAACACTTTATCAATGCTTTTGGAGAAGAGGTGGTTGTAGAGAATGCTGAAAGAGCCATAGCAGAGGCTGCTGAAAGAACAGGCGCTCTCATTAATAACTTTACAGCGGCTCCCAAGTACTTTAGTGAAAATGAAAGAGCAAGTCATGAATGGATTGTAGAGTTTGAAAAGGAGCCGAACGAGTTGGCCGATTTTATTCTTATCTTGGATGAAGTACTCAGGAGAATCAATTCAGATTATGATGCTAAACGCTACAGAGACATGGCTTTGCAAGCTCCAATTGTCCATAAGGCTCCGGTAGGTACCTTTTATGATTGGATGAAGAAAAGAGGCAAATTGGGAGGGCAAAATAAGGTGCCGCGCCTGTCGAATACGCGAGAATATCTAGACGATATTATGGTGTTGCTTGAGTCTTCAAAGATGAGGACATAGCAAGGGCAAAACAGTTTGCTATAGTTTGTTCACTTAATGGTACAACCAATCGCCTTGCTGTTTTTAGTAGTCACTGGTTCGCCAGCCAATAGTTCATCTAGTGCGGTTTCTACGTATCGTTTTGAGGCCGCTTCTGGGTCTCTGCTATTATTATCTATCGCCCCAATATATTCTACCCTAAAGCTATTGTTGGAGTCCTTTTGCAGTATAAAGACTTGCGGAGTGTTCGTAGCGCCATAGGCTCTTGCGGTTTCTTGATCACTTGTATCGATTAAGTAGGAGAATGGGAATCTTTTTTCGTCTTTCTTCTCTTTCATCTTTTCGTATGAATCTTCGGGGGATAGTTGAGGGTTGTTCGGCTGAATGGCCAAAACAGAGTAACCTGAACCCGCATATTTGGTATGAAGTAAAATGATCCTGTCCTCATATAAAGTAGAATAGGGGCAAGCGTTCGATGTAAATACAATGATATAGCCCTTGACTGACGCTGTTTTCTCCATGCCGATCATTTTACCATCGGTGCTCTTTAAACTGAAACTTGGAGCAATATCTCCAACTTGGAGCTCTGCTAATGGACTGATTGTGCTTAACGCAAGAAATGGGAGTAGAATTAAAAGGCGTAAGAAACCCATGGGTTTATATAGTATGAATTGATAGATAACAGATAAAGGTCGTTATTCTTTATTTATATGCTAGCATAATTTTTTATTCTGATTGACGAAAGAGAAGGAAGATCCAACAATAGAAGGGTCAGTTTTCATAAACGAGCGAATGTGGTAAATATAAATATTTCAAGTTGACCTAAACTGGAACACCCTGTTCGGATGCCAACTTACCTAAACAATTTAAAAAGTAAAAAAAGAGGCCTCTGAGCCCTTCTTTACAAGTTCAGATAAAGATGGCCCAAATGTCATTTTTATAAAATTACTTTGGAGTCAATCTTCACTTTCAAAAATCCAATTTGGAATCGACTATTAAACGCATTATTGGTAGAACAGTGTAGCCAGAAATGAGTTGATTACACATTCATTTTAGACAAAAAGAAGATTACACAAAGTCAAATATACTTTTCCACAAAATGGGAAAGTTATCCACAGATGAAATATTTTCTGACGTAAATAACTGATGAGCAGTTTATTGAAGGCAAAAATACTGTTTGCTTTCCTGTTGATAAGTTCTCAAAAAAAAAACTCGCCTGTAATCAGCTGAGTTTTGATTAGAATCAAATAGAGGTTGAAGGTATTATTCTGGACTGAAAGCTAACCACTTGTTACTCTTTGTTTTGTCGCTTTAGTTTAGTGCGATAGGCATTGAAGATTCTTGATTTAGAAACAATTCCTAAGTAGCCATCTTTGGATATAACAGGCAGGTTCCATGCAGCAGTTCTTTCGAATTTGTTCATTACATCTGCCATGCCATCCTCTGGAGAAACAGTCGCTGGGGGTTTATGCATGAGAGTAGCTACAATAACACTTTTTCGGGAATCGGGGTCGAACATAATCTCACGTATATCGTCTAAAGTGATAATGCCTTGGAGCTCGTTTTCGCTATTCACAACAGGGAATATGTTTCTTTTAGATCTTCTTACCAGTGCGACTAAATCCTCAAGCGTTTTATCGGGCTCAATAGTGAGGAGGTCAGTTTCAATTAATTTTTCAATTTTGATCAGACTTAAAACTTGCCTGTCTTTATCGTGCTGAATAAGATCTCCAGCCTTAATTAATTTACCTGTGTAGAATGAGTGTTGTTCAAAATAGCGTGAGGTGCTTAAGCCTACCGCAGACACCAACATCAAGGGTAAGAATAGGGTGTATCCACTAGTGATTTCTGCAATTAAGAATATTGCCGTTAATGGAGCATGCATTACACCGCTCATAACTCCGCACATGCCCACCAATGTGAAATTGCTTATTGAAAGCTGTTTCGCAAAGCCCAAAGCATTTATACTTTGGGAAAATATATAACCTGTGATGGCACCAATGAAAAGTGATGGGGCGAATATACCACCATTACCTCCAGAGCCGATTGTCAATCCAGTAGCAATAGGTTTAATCAGTAATACCCCTAGTGAAAATAGAATTAAGTAAGCTGTACCATCCAATTCTTTTAAGAAGTAGCTGTCTTTTAATAGTTGCTCTGGATTCCCGTTGAGTATTGTGGTAATTGAATCATAACCCTCGCCATAGATAGGATGAAAAATGAAAATAATCACCCCTAGGGCTAAACCTCCAAGGACTGCTCTTCCCGTATGGCTTTTTATTTTAGCGGTTAATGATTCTGTGAAAAGGGTAAGTCGAGTGAAATAAACGGATACCAAACCACAAAAAGCGCCTAAGACTAAATAGAACGGAAAGTCAGAGGCTTCGAAAGGGTCCTGCAGGTTGAAAGAGAATAAAACATCAGGACCTAAGGTGAGCATAGAAACTAGCGCACCAATGACAGAGGCAATCAATAAAGGAATGAAAGCCGCAACGGTTACATCAGTAAGGATCACCTCAATACTGAAAATAACGCCAGCCACTGGCGAATTAAATATACCAGAGATGGCCGCAGCAGCTCCGCAACCAATCATCAAAGTACGTTGCCTATAACTCAGGTGCATCCAACGGCCAATATTGGAGCCAATGGCGGAACCTGTAACCACTATAGGTGCTTCTAGTCCAACTGAGCCTCCAAACCCTACCGTGATGGCAGAGGTGATCATACGGCTATATATCTTGGTTCGGCCTATGATGCTGGACTTTTTAGACACGGCATAAAGTATGTTAGTGATGCCATGCCCTAGCTTCTCTTTTAAAATTCTGTCCGCAACAATAGAAGTGATGAGAATACCGATTGTGGGATAAATGAGGTAGAGGTATTCCGAGTAATCTGCTCGGAAATCGCGAAGAATATGCTGAATATAGTGAACTATACTTTTGAGGGTGACCGCTGCAATGCCCCCAATTAAGCCAACAACTCCGCTCAAAATAATGAGAAAGTTACGTGTACTAAGGTGCCTGATTCTCCAAATTAGAAAAGTAGTAAGGAGTTTATTAGATTTCATGGCCTAAAACATTAAAGATCTAAAGATTTTTAGCCCTTTCCCAGTATTTATCCATTTCTGTTAAACTCATATCGCCAATGCTTTTGCCATCTTTCTTAGATTCAGATTCAAGAAATTGAAATCGCTTAATGAATTTTTTGTTGGTTCTTTCTAATGCCTCTTCAGGGTCAATTTTGATGAACCGAGAATAATTGATGAGAGAAAATATTAAGTCCCCGAATTCGGCAGTGGCTTTTTCGTGGTCAATTTGGTTAGCCTCTTCAATGTTGAATTCATTTTTGAATTCCTGCATTTCTTCTTCTACTTTCTCCCAAACCTGCTCTTTCTTTTCCCAATCGAAACCAACTCCACGGGCCTTATCTTGAATGCGAATTGCCTTTACCATGGCAGGTAAACCTTTGGGTACTCCACCGAGAACAGAGGTATTCCCTTTTTCTTTCAATTTGATCTTCTCCCAATTGGCTTTAACTGCTTCTTCATCGTTGGCCTCTACGTCTCCATAAACATGTGGATGTCGATGAATGAGTTTTTCGCTAATAGAGGTCAAAGCATCCGCTATGTCGAAAGCGTTTTGCTCGTCTGCTATTTTTGAATAGAAGACCAAATGGAGCATCAAATCACCAACTTCTTTCTTTACCTCATCAAGGTCATTTTCTAATATCGCTTCTGAAAGTTCGTAGGTCTCTTCTATTGTCAAATGCCGAAGACTTTCTATGGTCTGCTTTTTATCCCAAGGGCAGTTCAAGCGGAGTTCGTCCATAATGGTCAGTAACCTGTCAAACGCGGCTAGTTTTTCCTTTCTCTTAAGGTCTTTTTGGGGCTGAATCATTCAGATTAAGGCTTTATTCGAAACTTAGTGACCAAAGGTAGCGTTCTAACGACAACTATCTTAAATTTGAAAAAAAAATCAGTCTACAATGACAACTTTATTCTTGACTCTAGGCCTTGTGGGAACGTTTTTCGTATTCATGTCCGTAAGGCTAATTTTTCTCAAAAATGGAGAGTTTAAAGGCACCTGTGCCTCTCAAAATCCATTTTTAAACAAAGAGGGTGCGCCTTGTGGGTTCTGTGGTAAAGAGATGACAGCCGGTGAATCATGCGGGAATCCAGATAACGAAGTGGATAAAGTCCTCTCTAAATTCAAATAATTTTTCTTCTATTCTAATAAGTCACACAAATGTGACAAGCTCTATGGTTTTTGCTAAATTTGCCAGCGAAACCAATTAGAGATACTGTGACATTAATTAAGTCAATTTCAGGAATAAGAGGAACAATAGGGGGTAAGGTAGATGAAGCACTTACACCGATTGATGTTGTGAAATTTGCCGCTGCTTTTGGCACATGGGCAAAACAAAATTCAACAAGTAATACTATCATTATAGGTCGAGATGCCAGACCTTCTGGCGAAATGATTTCTACCCTAGTAACTTCTACTCTTCAAGGATTAGGGATTAACGTAATCGACTTAGGCCTCTCAACTACGCCTACTGTCGAAATTGCTGTTCCAGCAGAAAATGCTTGTGGCGGCATAATACTCACCGCCAGCCATAATCCAGTACAATGGAATGCCCTAAAGTTATTAAATGCGAAAGGCGAATTTATTAGTGGTGATGATGGTTTGGCCGTTTTAGAAATCGCTAAAAATGATGCTTACGAATTCGCTCCAGTGAAATCACTCGGCACTTATCGAAAGGACGATACCTACATTCAAAAACATATTGAGGCTGTTCTCAAGCTTTCATTAGTAGATGTGGAGGCCATTAGAGAAGCTCAATTTAAAGTAGTAATCGATTGCGTCAATTCAACGGGTGGAATTTCATTGCCTCCTTTACTCAAGGCTTTGGGCGTTGTGCACATAGAAGAGCTGTATTGCGAGCCAAATGGTCATTTTCCTCATAATCCAGAACCACTTCCTGAACACCTCGGTCAAATTTGTGGTGTAATGGAGAAAGGCCAATTCGATTTGGGTATTGTTGTTGATCCAGATGTGGATCGCCTCGCTTTCATTTCTGAAAATGGAGATTGCTTTGGCGAAGAGTATACTTTGGTGGCAGTGGCGGATTATGTTCTTTCACAGACTAAAGGGAATACGGTTTCTAACTTATCCTCTACACGAGCATTGAGAGATGTGACAGAGAAAAGAGGGGGTAAATATGAGGCGGCCGCAGTTGGTGAAGTGAATGTGGTCAACAAGATGAAAGAAACGAACGCAGTCATTGGTGGTGAAGGAAATGGAGGGATTATTTATCCTGAATTACACTACGGTCGTGACGCTTTAGTTGGAATTGCTTTGTTTCTAACACATTTAGCGAAGTCGAAAAAGAAGATGTCGCAGCTTAGAGCAAGTTATCCGAGTTATCATATTTCTAAAAATAAAATTGATCTCTCTCCAGATATTGATGTAGACAAAGTGTTGTTGGGCATTCAGAAAAAGTATGCAAAGGAACCAATCAATACGATTGATGGCGTAAAAATAGAATTTGGCAAAGAATGGGTTCATTTGAGAAAGTCGAATACTGAACCGATAATCAGAATTTATTCTGAGTCTGAATCCCATGCTACTGCAGATCACCTGGCCAATAAGATCATCTCAGATATTAAAGAAATTGTGTCTTCAAAAAATATAGAATAATGAAGAAGGTTTATCTCGATAATGCAGCTACAACACCTCTCGATCCTGAGGTTTTTGAAACGATGAAGCCATTGATGTTAGAGATGTATGGTAATCCATCATCAACTCATGCGCATGGGCGTGAAGTACGTTCAAAGGTTGAAAAGGCAAGAAAAACCGTTGCTGAATTATTGAATACCACTCCTTCTGAAATATTTTTTACGTCTGGTGGGACAGAGGCAGACAATACTGCTATTAATTGCAGTGTTGAAGCTTATGACCTCAAACACATCATTACAACAAGAATAGAACACAAAGCCGTTTTAGAAACTGCTCAGAAGTTAGGCGCAACGGGTAAAGTCAAAGTGAGTTATGTGGATTTGGATAGTCAAGGGCATATAGATTATGATCATTTAACCGCGCTCCTCAAGGCAAACTCCCGTTCAATGGTATCGATAATGCATGCCAACAATGAAATTGGCACAATAAACGATATTGAGCGGATAGGTGTGATTTGCCAAGGGTATAATGCGGTGTTTCATTCTGATACGGTTCAGACAATGGGGCACTTTAGGCATGATTTACAGACCTTAGCTTGTCATTTTGTGGTTGGGGCAGCACATAAATTTAATGGACCTAAAGGTATTGGCTTTTTGAGGGTTTGCAAGACTAAAAAAATTGGTCGTCTGATCGAAGGTGGAGGCCAAGAAAGAAACCACCGCGGTGGTACTGAGAACGTTTATGGTATTGTCGGTTTAGCAAAGGCTTTAGAGATCGCTTACAGCGAAATGGACGACCATGCCATTCAAATAAAGGCCTTGAAAACTAGAATGATAGAAAGACTCAGGGCCACGATACCGGGGATTGATTTCAATGGTGATATTAGAGATGGCCATTCACTTTATACGGTACTTAACACAAGTTTTCCGACAAGTGAGGATAACGATATGTTGTTATTTAATTTGGATATCAATGGTATTTCGGCCTCGGGGGGGAGCGCCTGCTCAAGCGGAGCCAACACAGGGTCACATGTGTTGAATGGGATTAAGGCGGATCCAAGCAGGCAGGGTATTCGTTTTTCTTTTGGTAAGTACACCACTGCTGACGAGATAGACTACACAATCGAAAAGCTTGTTGAAATATTAGCCCCTGTTCATGCCTAGTAGAGCTGCACTATGATCCAACAACTCCGCCATTTAGCAACTTTCTTCCTATTATTTTCAATTGCCTTAGTGATAACGGCTTGTTCTGATGATGAAACGAATATTGTTGAGCTGCGAGGAGTAATTATTGAAGGTGCTGGAGTAGGCCAAGCTTGTGAATACATTTTTCAACCTGACGCGGGTAATTACCTAGTACCACAATTCATTCCCATTCAGTATAAACAGAATGGAGTGATGGTTTTCATCAAGGGTGAGATCCTCACGCAAAAAGCGACTTGCTCAGCAACCAACAACGATGGTTTTTTATTAAGAATCGAACAAATTAGTGAGTCGAACTAAGTAGTGATGCCTGTTTTTTTACTGTGCTAGGTTCAAGAAGGTAGCTTACAAGCACTGTTAATCTTTAGTGTCTATTGCTTGTTCAGAAATCTTAATGCCGATTAAGCGCTGATCAGAATCACCCTTGTTCACAAGACAAACAGCATTGAGTTCAAGGACAATGCTGTTTTTTTTCCTTATTCCCCAAAAAGAGACACATGCGAAGAACCAATTCATGCTATCGATTTAAACACCAGTTCCGAGTATTATTTTTAACAGATAACAAAACCTTTCTCCATTAAGAGGCAGTATTAAAAAAAAACCGGTAGAATCCAATCTGTTTTTATTTAAAACAGGACTGTAAACGAATACATCTGCAAGACCATACACTGCTAACCACACAAATAGATGCCTTGAACATCCACCAGCAGCAGGACAATCACCATTGGGACTCTCAGTACGAGAAATGATAGTGACGGGCATTTCGGTAGTTGAAAAGTATTCATTTCGCGCTTAAACGGTACGCTTATGCTAATTCTGCGATATCAAAATAGTAAAATGTCCGAAAGGCCATCTGCTCAATGGCCAACGATAACGGTTTTTATTAAGAATGGAATAAACTAGTGAGGCTAATTAGGCCTTTTCAACCAAGTCTTTTAGACATTCAATCCAAATAGGTGAATCATTAAGACTAGGGACTAAGTCCCATACTTCACCTCCAGCTTCTTCGAACCCTTCTTTAAATTCTTCACCCACTTCTACTGTTGTTTCTAAACAATCAGCAACAAAAGCGGGAGAGTAGGCAAGTATTTTTTTCTTTCCTTGTTTTGGGAATTCTTTTAATACTACATCGGTGTAAGGTTTCACCCAAGGGTCTCTGCCAAGGCGAGACTGGAAAGTAACGGTATACTGATCTTCAGTAATGCCTAGCTTTGCGGCAAGTAATCGGGAGGTATAAAAACACTGAGCTCGATAACAATATCTATTTTTTTCATGGAAATGGTTGCAGCAAGCACCTAACTGACATTGGTTACCCACAGAGCCTTTTCGAATATGTCGCTCTGGTAAGCCATGATAACTAAAGACAACATGATCGTAATTGGTTTTAGCCATCATCTTTAATCCATTGGCAGCGAAGGCTTCAATGAATTTTGGATGGTCCATGAACTGATTGATATAATTGATCGATGGAATGATTTGCCACTTATTGACCACATCATTCACCTCTTGAACAGCAGAGCCAGTAGAGGCCGATGCATATTGAGGGAAAAGAGACACTACAATAATTCGGCTTACATTCGCTTCTTTGAGCACATTAAGTGCAGATTCGATGCTCGGGTTCTGGTAGCGCATTCCTAAAACGACCATATAGTCGTCTCCGATTGATTTTTGAAGCGCTTCACAAACATCGTATCCATAAAACTTTAAGGGGCTGCCTCGTTCAACCCATAATTTCCTGTACTCACGCGCAGATTTTGGCGCTCTAAAAGGTGCTATTATACCTCTCACCAATAAAAATCTTGGTATTGCGGGAATATCGATAACCCTGCCATCCATTAAGAATTGCTTTAGGTATCTTCTAACATCTTTTGTGGCAGGACTGTCTGGTGTACCCAGATTGACTAGTAAAACACCAATTTTTTCTTTGCGCATAACTTGTATTTACCTCTCGGAAACAGCTTGCAAAGATATTTGTTTTGAAATGTTAGGCTAATTGATCGTTGTAAATAGCGAATAAAAAAAGCATTACCCGCTAAGGTAATGCTTGATCAATATTCACGCATAAAAGCGATTATTTTAATTTAGTAAATTCCTCCATTTCTAAATTGAGCTTTTAAGCGATCTAATTATAGGTAGATCGCAATAAAGACAAACAGAAGCTTATCTACCCTTACCCTTATTTATTCTTTTTTTGAATAAAGTGTGGTGCATGTTAGGCAGCTGACCGTTAACAATCGAAACCCTGCAGATGAATTCAAAATGATGTAGATTCATGAGCCTTAAAACGAGGTATGGGCTCATTTGCTTGGGATGATTGTTAAATTGAAGGTGAATTTTAAATTAAAAATATGAAAACGGTTAAGCTACAATTTCACAATACTGAGGGGCATTTGTTATCGGCAAGATTAGAGAATCCTGTTGATAAAAAGCCAATAGCCTATGCTGTTTTTGCTCATTGCTTTACTTGTACTAAAAATTTAATGGCCGTTACGAATATTAGTAGGGCGCTCACGGCAAAGGGAATAGCCGTACTTCGATTTGATTTTACAGGACTTGGCGAAAGCGAAGGTGACTTTGCTGACACCAATTTTTCTGGCAATGTGCAAGACTTGGTATTGGCCGCAAAGTACCTGGAAGACAATTATCAAGCACCTCAAATAATTATTGGTCATTCTCTTGGTGGGGCTGCAGTTTTGATGGCGGCTCCAGAAATCCCGTCTTTAAGGGCCATTGTTACCATAGGCGCACCAGCGGATCCGCCTCATGTCAAGCAATTATTTAAAAGTTCATTAGACGAGATTAGAGCCAAGGGTAAAGCAGTTGTATCATTAAGTGGAAGGCCTTTTACGATCAAAAAGCAGTTCATAGATGACTTAGAAAAAACAGAGCTGACCTCTGTCATTAGCGAGCTCAGAAAGCCACTGCTCATATTGCATTCCCCCCAAGACGACACCGTGGGCATTAAAAATGCCGAGAAAATATACATGGCGGCTCATCACCCAAAAAGTTATATCTCTCTTGATGGCGCAGACCATTTACTTACTGCCAAAGAAGATTCAACGTATGTGGGCTCGGTAATCGCCTCTTGGGCGGCTCGCTATGTCGATTTGAAAACCAATAATGACGACCTTAAAACGGAGCATCAGGTAGTGGTCAGGAATGAAAAAGTGAACGGATTGTTTTCAGAGATTATGGCCAGCGGACATTACTTAACAGCCGATGAGCCTAAATCGGTGGGAGGAACTGATTTGGCTGGTACCCCTTACGATCTGCTGGTGTCAGCCCTTGGCGCTTGCACGGCTATGACGATCCGGCTTTATGCAGAGCATAAAAAAATTGAATTAGAGGAAGTCAAGGTTCATTTGAGTCGTGAAAAGAGACATGCAGAAGATATTAGTAGCGAAGGCGCAGAAGGAGGACAGATGGAATTTATCGATAGGGAAATTGAACTTTCAGGAAATTTAACACAAGAACAAAGAGAAAGGATTCTCCAAATTGCAGATAAGTGCCCTGTGCACAAAACACTTACGCATGGTCTGAGAATCAACTCCATTTTAAAAGAGTAAATAGAATTTTCTGAACTTAGCTTTTAACTGAATATTTTTTTCTATTTTCAAAACTTGGACTGACCTTATTTTCAGGTTCTCATCTTCGAAATACGTTAAATGACTGATATCCAAGGTACTCTTATACTTTTGGGAGGTTTCGCTATTGTTGCCGTTGCAGCCAAACAAATCGCTGGATTCTTTCAGAAGATAAAACTTCCGTTTATTACTGGCTTATTGGTGATAGGGCTTTTTTCTGGGCCTTTCATATTTAATCTATTGCCAAAAGGTTCTGGGAATAGTCTCCACTTTATCAATGATATCTCTTTGGCTTTTATCGCCTTTGCAGCAGCGGCCGAACTCTATTTAAAAGAAGTAAGAAGCCAATTCAAGAGTATCAAATGGATGACGTTTGGGCAGTTGGCCGTTACGTTTGTAGTAAGCTCAATTGTTATTTTTGTTATTGCCGATTTGATTCCGTTTATGCAAGGGATGGATACGGCCAATAAGGTGGCGGTATCCATACTAATGGCGACTATTTTTGTGGCACGATCCCCTGCTTCTGCCATTGCTGTGATCAATGAAATGCGAGCGAAAGGCCCTTTTGTTCGTGTAGCAATGGGCGTAACGGTAGTGAAAGATTTTTTAGTGATTCTTCTCTTTGCAATATGCCTATCCATTTCTCAAGCACTGGTCAATGGTGACCCTTTAAGCATTAAGTTTTTACTTATGCTTATTGCAGAGCTGCTTGCTTCGTTTGGATTAGGGTATTTGGTGGGCAAAATTTTAGTGCTCATTCTTAGAGCGAGAATGCATCAGTATTTAAAAACGGCCTTCATTCTAGCGGCAGGTTATGGGGTTTACGCTCTTTATTATTTTGTAAAAGCCTATACCATTGCGTCATTCGGAAAAGAATTCCATTTAGAACCTCTGTTGATCTGTATTATTGGGAGCTTCTTAGTCACCAATTACAGTAAGTTCAGGTCGGAGTTCATTAAAATTTTAGAAGAAGTTGGTCCTTATGTCTACATCGCTTTTTTTACGCTTACTGGGGCTACAGTTTCACTAGATGTTTTTTTAGAGTTATTTGGTATCGCCCTAATTTTGTTCTCACTGCGCTTGGTCACCATGATTATGGGGTCTTATGTGGGAGGAAGCCTCGGAGGCATGAGAGGAATGTTTCGAAAGATTGGATGGATGCCATATGTAACCCAAGCAGGTGTTGGTTTGGGGCTAGCGACCGTTGTAGCAGATACTTTTCCAGTTTGGGGGCAAGAATTTGCAACCGTAGTAGTCGCGGTGATTGTGTTGAACCAATTTGTAGGTCCACCGCTCTTTAAATGGTCTATCAACCTCATGGGAGAAGCGCGTAATCGGGCCAATACGCCTGATTTCGATGGGGTGCGAGACGCTATGATCTTAGGCTTTGAAAATCAGACGATCGCTTTGGCAAGGCAGCTCAAAGAGCATGGATGGGAAGCAGAAATTGTGACCCGTAAACAGGATTTGAATGTAGAAGAATTTCCAGACTTGATAATTCACATTGTAGATGATTTTGAACTGGAGACCCTCAAAGGATTAAAGATTGAAAAGGCCGAAGCTGTGGTGCTTACGCTTACTGATGCGGAGGGCTTAAGTATTGCAGAAGACCTTTACCAGCACATTGGCACCAAGGATATTGTGGTGAGATTAAACCACCGATATAACTTCGAGAAATTCCATAAATTAAATTGTTTGATAGTAGAGCCGTCCACGGCAATGGTGAGCTTAATGGATCACCTGGTACGCTCACCACAGGCGGCTACGCTACTCCTTGGAATGCAGGCGGACCAAGACACGATGGATGTCAAGGTGATGAACCCAGACCTAAGAGGTTTACCACTTCGAGATTTACGTTTACCAGCAGATATTATTGTTTTATCATTGAACAGAAATGGGCAAAGCATCATAACCCACGGCTATACTCGCCTAAGGCTAGGCGATATTCTTACGATGGTTGGGTCGAGTGAGAGTCTCATCAAGGTGACACTGAAGTTCGATAAGTAGAACGTAGTCTATTGAGCTCATGGGGGCGAGAAGACTCAATTTTTCAAGACTGATTTAGAGATTTTTTGCTGAAGTAATGCCTACTGAGGGACTAGAAATGATTCAGGGGGCTACTTTTAGCAAGTCATCGCGCAGCGGTTTTTTCACAAGAGATAAAACTAGATGCGCTCAGAATAATATCAACTGATTCGATCGCGAATGATATCGATTTCATAATGGTTTAGAACTCAGCCTGACTGTTCAATCGAAAAGCCTTACCTTCGCGCCCTTATTTATAAAAGCATCAGCATGAATTTAAGAGAATCCTTCTCAATAATCGATAAAAATAGAATCAGCGCAAAGAGCGATATTTTTTCAGGGCTAACAGTCGCGCTAGCATTAGTACCAGAGGCAGTAGCCTTCGCTTTTGTGGCAGGCATATCACCCGTGGTGGGTTTGTATGGTGCTTTTATGATGGGAATCGTGACGGCCATTTTTGGGGGTAGGCCCGGTATGATTTCTGGTTCAACAGGGGCTCTAGCTGTTGTAATGGTTTCTTTAGTGTCAGAAGGAGAAGCGATGGGCGTTGGGCAGGGCCTTCAGTTTTTATTTGCTACCCTTGTGCTCACAGGGATTATTCAAATGGCAGCTGGCTTTTTTAAACTTGGTAAATTCATCAGAATGGTGCCTCATCCTGTCATGATGGGCTTTGTGAACGGTTTGGCAATAGTAATTTTTATGTCACAATTGGCCATGTTTAAAGTCGGTGGTGATTGGCTTACAGGTACTGCACTATTTACAATGGTCGGACTGACCTTGCTGACTATGGCATTGATGATTTTCGTACCGAAAATCAATAAGAACATCCCGGGCGCCCTGGTCGCCATTGTAGTGGTATCATTGATTGTCGTTTTTGGTGGTGTTGAAACCGAGACCGTAAAAAGCTTTATTCAAGC
>JBLIES010000040.1:0-20839 GCA_047633135.1 Roseivirga sp. | reverse complement strand
GATGATCAACTCAGAAGCCCGACCTTAGCAGAAGACTTAGCGCAGGGTTGTTTGTTAATTGCTGAACAAAAAGCCGAAGGGGTATTCAATATTTGTGGCATGGATTTGCTCAATCCTTACGAGATGGCTGTAAAAACCGCTGATTACTTCGGTCTAAGCATGGCAACAATGCAAAAGGCAGACAGTTCTACTTTTAGTCAAACAGCAAAAAGACCACCGAAAACTGGCTTACTCATAGAAAAGGCTCGTACCGTTTTGGGGTACAAGCCTCATACTTTTGACGAAGGCATAGCCATTGTTTCACAACAACTCACTCGTAATTAATGCTGAAAATTATTCTTTTGAAGCAATCTCTGCTTTCTTTTTATCAGACTTAAGTGCGATAATCAAGAAGGTTAAAAACCCCCCGAACGTGATCGTTAGACATATTACCATTCCTATTATTGCTTCTTGACTCATTTTTTTACGAATTTTTTGTAAACCCATCCATTAAATACAATTGCGATGACGAGTGCAATGGCCCATTGTGTAACAATCGTAGCATTACTAAACTTGTCTATAAAATTCCAATTGCCTTCTTCATCGAACCACGGATAATCACTGTACCCTAGATCCATCCACCAGTAGACTAAGAAAAGCCCAGCAAAGAAGATAAAGTAGATCATAGCAGAAAAGTATTTAGAAGAGACCTTGAAATCTGAATTTTCATCAATAAAATCTTTCTTGAATTTAGCTGGACCATACCGCATAATCAGAAATGAGATAAAGATACCACTCACCAATAGACCAACACCCCAAACCCAATCTTGATTTTCGAATATATCGAGGTTCCAAGCGGAGGGAAAACCAATAAAGAAGCAGGCTGCTCCAGTGATCAGTGCTGCCCGTTTCTTAGAGATATTGTAATCAGTTAAATTCTTGATAATCAACTGCATCATGGGCAAGATGGAGCTAAATGCTGCCATGGCAAAAGCACCAAAGAAGATCCACGAGAGGATTGGTCCGCCAGTCATTCGAGCAAATAGTTGTGGAAGTACTGTAAAGACCAAAGCAGTGTTACCACCATGTAAGAAATCAATTGCGTCACTAGGCGTGGCTGCCATAGCGAATACTGCTGGCAAAATGGCCATAGCGGCCAAAAGGGCTGCTGAGTTATTACCAAAGGCCCCTAGGAAAGTATTGAGGGTTACATCTTCTTTTTTTCTTGAAAACGAACCAATCGTAATCATTAATCCCCAGCCCGCACCAGTACTCCAAGCGGAGTCTGTAATCGCTTCTATCCAAATTGTAGGGTTTTTGAACAGCTCAACATCAATGGTGAATAAGTATTCAAGCCCTTCAAGGCCTCCTGGCATTTGAATAGCAAAGGCGGCAACTACCGCGAGTAGAATAAACAGCGTTGGAATTAGAATTTTGTTTACTTTTTCTAACCCTTGTTTAATTCCTTTTCCTAAAACCCATATGGCTATGGAGATTGTAAAGATGTAACAAAGCACTGCTTCCCAGCTGGAGTTAGATAAACTAGCCCAAAAACTATCCATAAAGGCTATGTCTGGGTCTGCGAACTTTTTGTTCATCGCGCCTGAACCAAAAAGATAGTCGACTAAGTTCTGCGTATTGAGTATGAAATACCTCAGCGACCAGCCAGTGACCACAGAATAGTAAAACGCAATCCCCATGGTGACGAGGGTAACAAATATACCCATCCAATTGAACCGCTTACCCGCTAGACTGCCAAGCGAGCCAAGCGTCCCTTTTCTGTAGTATTTACCTATGGCTAATTCAGCCATAAGCAACGGAATGGACCACACAACGAGGAAGAACATCCATAGAATAATGAATGTACCACCATACTCACCGGCTATTCGGGGGAAGCGCCAAAGGTTACCGGCTCCAATGGCCATGCCTAGGGCGGCTAAAATTATTCCCCACCGGTTACTGAATTCTTCTGGTTTTTCTTGCGTGCTCAATTACTAGTAGGTTTGGTTTAAAAATTCAGAAAAATCATATTGACAGCGAGCAAGATAGTTTTTTGAAACACACAAACCCAAGCCTTCAATAGTTTTTCTGTTCTAAAGCTTGATGTGTGGTAAAACATCTAAAACGCTATAAATCAACACTTCATTAATTTATGATCACAAATGACAGGAGGCGCTGAGTACAGCCCACTTAATGCTGATTATAACTAGGCCAAGTGAATGGTCTTTTTTGTTTTCGTTCAAGATTATTATTTAATTTGATTCATGCCAAAAGACCATTCTAATTTTTTTGATGACGTGTATGAAGTAGTCAAGCTAATCCCCAGCGGAAAGGTAACTTCGTATGGGGCAATTGCAGCCTATTTGGGTGCAAAAGGAAGCGCTAGAATGGTAGGTTGGGCCATGAGTGCTTCCCATACTTTATCTGATGTACCTGCTCACCGAGTGGTGAATAGTTCAGGATTGCTCACGGGTAAACATCATTTTCAAACGCCTACTACCATGCAAGAATTGTTAGAAGCTGAGGGAGTAAAAGTTAAAAATGACAAAATTGAAGACTTTAAAACGCTGTACTGGGAACCCATTAAAGAGTTAGCACTTTAAGGCGTATAGTTTTAATTTCCTGTAATTTTGCAACACAAATTTTATTTGTGGTAAGCATGAAAATAAAGACAAATCGGCTCATTGATCAAGCAAAAAAGGAAAGAAGGAAAAGATTTTTTTTCATCTTAAAGCTGATTTTATTAATCGTGATACTTGTCTGGGGACCTGATAATTTTAAGAAATATACGCTTTTCGTAGGCGCTATTATTTATTATATATCTGGAGTGCTATTGGTTTCTCTTGGTCGTATTTTAATGGTTTTTTTCTACCTCAGAAGGAAAAAGAAAGAGACTGACTATAAGGATAACTTTATTCTCGGGATCAATGGTATTTCCTCCATTCTACAGGTTGTAGTATTCCTAACGGCCCTCCTTTATTTCTATAACATTGAAACCAAAGAGTTTTTTACTTCCATTAGTATTGTAGCAGCTGCCATTGCCATTATCTCTAAAGACTATATTTCTAATACAATCAATGGTTTTCTACTGATGTTTTCGAATCAGCTTTCGTTAAACGATTACATAAAAATCGATGAATTATCGGGCCGCATAACAGATATTACCTTAATGAATGTGGTTTTATTGAGCGATGAAGATGAAATAATTTATGTGCCGAATACCATACTTATCACTCAAAATGTGATCAACACTAGCAAAAGGAATTTTAAGAAGTTGAGTTTTGATTTTGAAATGGACAGGCAGACATTAGGGAATCCCGATCACTTAGAAGAATACATTGTTAAAGCGCTGAAGGTTGAGTTTCCAAGTATTCACCTAGAGAAATTCAGTTTACGCGTGTTCAAAATTCTTAAAGATACCGTGAATCTAAAATTATACATAACGCTAGACAGAAAGAGTAAAGAAATAGAGAGAGGGGTATGGAGGTTTACTAACAAAACCATACTAAACTACGCCAAGGAAAATTATATATCCTTGACCTCATCAACAAAATAATAGTAAATAAATGGAAGTATTACTTACGTCAGAAGGTCTAATAGCCCTTTTAACCCTTACATTTTTAGAAATCATTCTAGGGGTAGACAATATCATATTTATTTCAATTGTGTCCAACCGCTTGCCTGCGATTGATAGAAAGAAAACCCGAAACCTAGGTTTAAGTCTAGCCTTAATTATGCGCATTTGCTTGCTTTTAGGCATTAGCTGGATCATAGGTTTTACTGAGCCACTTTTTACCCTCTTGGAGCATGATGTGAGTATTAAGGATTTGATCTTAATGCTGGGAGGCTTGTTTCTTATAGGTAAAAGTACGACCGAAATACACCACACCTTAGAGGGCGAAGAACACAAAGAAAGTAAGAACAAAACAACCACAATTGGTAAAGTCATTCTTCAAATCGTTGTCTTGGATGTGGTCTTCTCTTTCGATTCTATTTTAACCGCCTTAGGCCTAACAGATCAGGTACTTATTATGATTGTGGCAGTGACACTTGCCATGATGGTAATGATTTCTGCTGCGGGTAAGATCAGTGCGTTTATCAACAAGCATCCTTCATTACAAATGTTAGCGATGTCTTTCCTTATTTTGATTGGTTTTATGCTGGTGTTGGAAGGTCTTGGCGAGCATATTGAAAAGGGTTATATCTACTTTGCTGTCTTCTTCTCGCTAGGGGTTGAAGCCCTTAACATGAGAAAGCGTAATAAAGACCGTGTTGTGAAGCTAAGGAAGAGAATTGTGGGAGGGGAGTAGTCTCTGTCACACATTGCATTAAAAATGATGGAGATGTAATTACAAGTATCTCCATGTTCAAAGGATAACTCGCTTAAGCCCTAATTACCCCATCACGCTTAGAGATGAGCAACATCCCCAAGAAGGTAAGCGCCCCGTTAAAAATCAAAATAAAGAAACCAAACTCGAAGCCGTTGAACCAAGCAACAGAGTTGATGTCGACAATATAAGAGAGGATGGGTGCTGCCAAGCAAACGGGTAAAACCAGCGGATCCTTTACCTTTAACTTAGTGATCATTCCGAAGCTGAAAAGGCCAAGCAAAGGGCCATAAGTGTAGCCCGCCACTTTAAATATGGAATTGATGACGCTGCTATCGTTAATTGCATTGAATATGATGATCACAAAGAAAAGGAGCAGCGAAAATGCAATGTGTACTTTTAGTCTAATGGGCTTTTTAAGAGATTCTTCTTTTTTATCGAAGTTGAGAAAGTCCATACAGAAAGAAGTAGTCAGGGCAGTAAGTGCAGAATCTGCACTGGAATAAGCAGCTGCTACAATGCCAAGCAAAAACACCACACCGGCAAAGGTGCTCAAATGATTCAATGCGATTAATGGATACAAGCCGTCTGTTCTAGCAGGTATTTCGATTCCGTTTTGACCGGCATATAAATAAAGCAAAGCACCCAAACTTAAAAACAGAAGGTTGGCGATAACCAAAACCACACTAAACCAAAAGACGTTCTTCTGAGCATCTTTTAAGGTTTTGCAGGTCAGGTTTTTTTGCATCATATCCTGATCTAAACCCGTCATCACAATGGCTATAAAAGCACCAGAGATAAACTGTTTGAAAAAATCTTTCTTGTCATTCCAATCGAAGAAGAAGGTTTTTGAATAGTCACTTTCCGTGATTTGACTAAAGGCTTCACCAATTCCAATGCCCATTTCTTTAGTGATTATATAAATAGTAATGATCACAGCTAACAGCATAAAGAAAGTCTGTAGCGCATCTGTCCAGACTATTGTTTTGATTCCACCTTGAAAGGTGTACACCCAGATTAGAAGAATGGTAATGAGCACTGAAACCCAAAAAGGCACGCCTAAGCTATCAAAAATGGCAATTTGAAGTACTCCAGCCACAAGGAATAGGCGGAATGCAGCTCCAATAGTTCGTGAAAGTAAGAAGAAGAAAGACCCTGTTTTGTAAGACCAAAAGCCAAAGCGTTGTTCTAAGTAACCATAAATAGAAACTAAGTTGAGCCTGTAATATAAGGGTAGGAGTACAGTGGCAATCACAAAATAACCCACCAAATAACCCAAAACCACCTGAAAGTAGGAGAAGAAACTATTGCCCACTTCGCCAGGTACAGAAATAAATGTGACCCCAGAAAGTGAAGCCCCAATCATTCCAAAGGCAACTAAATACCATGGTGATTGCTTATTTGCAGTGAAAAAAGTAGTTGAGTCGGCTCCTCGAGAAGTGATTCTTGCAATTACGATCAACAGTAAGAAATAGCCACCTATGATACCAATAACTAAAGTCGGACTCATTCATTCGAGGGTTTAAATAGAGGCTCAATATCATTCAAAAAAAGTAGACCCCAAAGGGAGAATAAACCTTTTGATTAAGACATGGTTTATGCTACGATTGAATTTTAGTACATTTGTAAAAATATAAAGACTATGAATTTCAGCTATAAAGAAGAAGAGCTAGTCGAAGTACTCGATAAAACCACAGACGAAGATTTATGTGATCTTGTGGTTTTCAATGATGATGTAAACACCTTTGAGCACGTTATCAATATTTTAATGAAAGTTTGCCAGCATTCTGCAGAACAAGCAGAGCAATGCACGCTGCTAATTCATTACAAAGGGCAGTGTACGGTAAAGAATGGTTCCTTCACTGAGCTTAGGCCAATGTGTGAAAGTATTCTTTCTGCGGGTATTACGGCTACCGTTATTTAATTTATTTCAAACCTATTGATCAAATAGAGATTTGAACTTCCCCCCAAAGATTGTAGAAAACGCAATTGAGGAAATCTCAAAGCTGCCAGGTATCGGAAAGAAAACAGCTTTAAGATTGGTGCTTCACCTGCTTAAACAAGAGCCAATAAATACAGCCCATTTAACTGATGCCTTAACCGAGCTTAGAGAAGGGGTGAAATATTGCGATACTTGCCATATCATTTCAGATACTTCTGATTGCACGTGCAAAACTATCAAACGTGATTTAACTACCATTTGTGTGGTAACGGATACACCAGATGTGATTGCCATAGAAAATACTGCCCAATACCGAGGGCTATATCATGTTTTAGGAGGCGTGATTTCCCCAATTGAGGGTATTGGCCCAAGCGATATTCATATCGATTCTTTAATTGCGAGAATTCAACACAGCGAGCCGAAGGTGGAAGAAGTAATTTTGGCCATTAGTCCAACCATGGAAGGTGATACCACGGCCTTCTACATCACCAAAAAACTGAAAGAATTTGGTGTCAGAATCACTTCAATCTCCCGTGGAATACCAATGGGTGGCGAGTTAGAATACACTGATGAAGTTACTTTAGGGCGAAGTATCATGACCCGCTCGGACTATAAGTAAATTAGTCATTAGCGGTGATCCTAAGCGTGTCTCAAGATTTGTCTGTTGAACCTCCACATTACGTTTAAGCTTGGGTCACCTGCACACGGGTAAAACAAAAAGGATGATCATTGTGATCACCCCTAAAGATCGATAGCTGCGACAGCCGCCTAATTGGCTTCAGTGATCACTTCTAAAGTGTAAATGCGCTGTGTATTTAAGGCAGAGGTAAGAATCATTAAATTATTTGAAACTTGATTTAAGCTTTTAACTAAGGCCGGATCTTTAACTTCTAAAGTGAAATCATCTACTTGGTTCGAAAGTGCTGCCAACTGATTTTCAAGTAAATCGATCATTTGTGAGTCACTAAATTTTAGTAATCGCATTTGAAAATACACCAATGCCGGTGCCCAACGACTACCAAAAAGTAGAGCGTGATCTTTACTTTGAAGTACTAGTCCCTTGAAGAGAATCGCTTTCGAAGCGGAAAGCGTATTTTCGTGAATTGTGAAGTATGCAATTGAATCTTCGGAATTAGAAAATGTCTTCATAAAGTGAGCAACCTTGGCAAGGTCAGCCAGCTTAACGATTAACTCCTTTGTCTTTTTTGATACTTGCTCAATAGTTTTCATCACCCTGCTATTTGATTTTCCTTATGATATAATCGTGCCAAACGGATAAAACATGGTTAGATGAGCAGAAAGGGCTTTATAGAATACCTGAAACTGAAATTGACTTTCAAAGCCCTCTACAATCGAGAGATTTTGGGTCGATTTGAAAATGAAATTATGATCGGATAGAACTATCTATTCAGATTTTGCTAGGTCTTTCGATAAATAGCTACTTTTGCAATTCATCCATAAGCCAAAGTCTAGAATGGTATCAGATAGAGTGAAAAATATGGCCGAATCGGCCACCTTAGCCATGGCTGCCAAAGCCCGCGAGCTAAAAGAAAAAGGGGTTAACGTAATTAGCCTTAGCCTAGGTGAGCCTGATTTTAAAACTCCATTGCATATTCAAGAAGGCGCAAAAGCAGCCATCGATGAAGGTAAGTACTTCGGTTACCCTCCCGTAAATGGATACCTTGACTTAAGACAGGCCATTTCTAAGAAATTTAAAAACGAGAATGAGCTAGAGTATACTGCAGATCAAATTGTTGTCTCCAATGGCGCTAAGCAATCTATCGCCAATGTGTTTATGTCAATCCTAAATGCAGGAGACGAGGTAGTAGTGTTTTCTCCGTTCTGGGTAAGTTATTCCTCCCTCATTGAATTGTCAGAAGGTATACCAGTCTTAGTAAAGGGGGGGATCGAATCAGATTTTAAAGTGACTGCAGATCAACTAGAAGCCGCGATTACTCCAAAGACAAAAGCCATTATTTATTCTTCTCCATGTAACCCAACGGGTTCTGTTTTTACATTGGAAGAGTTAACGGCCATTGCAGATGTGGTAAAAAGGCATGAAGACTTGATCGTGATTGCGGATGAAATTTATGAGCATATAAACTACACAGGAGTCCATGCTAGTATTGGTGCTATCGAAGGTATGATTGACCGAACGGTGACAATCAACGGAATGGCAAAAGGATTTGCGATGACGGGTTGGAGAGTTGGCTATATAGGAGCACCAACTTGGTTGGCAAAAGCTTGTAATAAAATCCAAGGACAAATTACTTCTGCCAATTGCAGTATTGCTCAAAGGGCTGCTTTGGTTGCCCTCACAACAGATTTAGCCCCCACCCGTGAAATGGCGAAGGAGTATTTGCGCAGAAGGGATTTGGTGAAAGCCTTATTAGACAATGTGCCGGGTTTCAAAACAAATTTACCTACCGGAGCTTTCTATTTTTTCCCAGATATAAGTCAGCTTTTTGGGATGTCAGATGGAGAAACAGTAGTTGAAAATGCTGATGACCTCTGTTTGTATTTGCTCGATAAGGCTCAAGTTTCGTTGGTGACAGGCGATGCCTTTGGTGATGCTAACTGTATTCGTATTTCTTATGCTGCTTCAGAAGAAGATTTAAGAGAAGCGATTACCAGAATTAAAGAGGCAGTTTCTAAACTATCATAATGGCTATTTCAAACGTTAACGAACTTTTCGAAGCATTTTCGAAACTTAAGGTCTTGGTGATTGGCGATGTAATGGTCGATTCATACATATGGGGAAAAGTTTCCAGAATATCTCCCGAGGCGCCAGTACCAATCGTTTTAGCTGAAAGAAAAGAAAAACGTTTAGGAGGCGCAGCCAACGTGGCGCTCAATATTCAAGCACTAGGCGCCACCCCCATACCCTGCGCCATTGTAGGAGATGATTTGGATGGCGAATTTTTTCTTGCACGATTAGAGGAAAAAGGGATTCCGAGCAAAGGAGTAATTACCAGCCAAGAAAGAGAGACTACCGTTAAAGAAAGAGTTTTGTCAGGCGCTCATCAGATGTTGCGAGTCGATACTGAAACGGACAAACAACTAAGTGCTATTGAGCAAAAAAGCTTGCTGCATCATATTAAAAACCTATTGCCCGAGTGCGATGTGGTTATTTTTGAAGATTATGATAAAGGCGTAATTAATCCCACCATCATTGCCGAAACCATCAGCGAAGCAAGCCGATTAGGTATTCCGACTGTTGTAGATCCAAAGAAGCGTAATTTTATGGACTACAAAGGGGCGACTCTTTTTAAACCGAATTTAAAGGAATTGAGAGAAGGCTTGGGTGTTGATGTTGATGCCAAAGACATGGATTCGATCCGATCTGCTGTGACGCTGTTACAGGCCAAATTGGAGGCTAAAATGGTAATGGTAACACTATCAGAATATGGCGTTTTCATTAAAGACAATGGAGACACTCATTTAATCCCTGCCCATGTCCGTCAAATTTCAGATGTTTCTGGAGCAGGCGATACCGTCATTAGTGTAATGGCCTGTGCTATGGCCGTAGGTTTGAGCCCTCAAAGAGCTGCAGCGATAGCCAATCTTGCTGGAGGCTTGGTTTGCGAACATGTGGGGGTTGTGCCTATCAACCGAGAGGATCTAATGGAAGAAATTGAAGACAACCATATCCTGTAATTAGGATCAACGTCAATGGATTTGACCTCCTTAGAAAGAATATTTTTCTATGAAGTTGGATTCGTGTTTTAGATAAACGGTTTTGAAATTACTGTTTTCAGTCCTATTTTTCTGAAAAATTATTCACCATGAAATCGATTATAACTTTTCTTATTTTAATAGCGAGTATCAATTTCGCGCAAGCACAAGACAAACCTCAGCTTATACTTGAAAAAGGAAAAGTCTTTGGTTCTCAGAGTAACCTCACGTTAAAGCAGGCACAGGGCTTGATGGAGAATTATCCAGAAGCATACGATTACATGAAAAAGGCAAGAACTAACAATACCATGGCCTCAATATTTGGAGGTATTGGGGGCTATTTAATAGGTTATCCACTTGGTCAAGCAATTGCCGGAGGCGATGCCAACTGGGGTATGGCTGGGGTTGGTGCGGGGGTTATTTTAATCGCTCTACCTTTCCATTCGGCTTTCAAGAAAAATGCAAATCTCTCAATTGATTTGTATAACAAGGCCGATTATAAGGCACTTAATGAAAATGTGCAGCTTAAAATTGGATTGCTTGAAAATGGTGTTGGATTAAAAGTAAGCTTTTGATTCTTTAAACTGCCCTTCTATTTTCACTGTACTCCTTTACGGTATTCACAAAAACTTTCACCTTTTCTGGGTCAATATCAGGATATACGCCATGGCCTAAATTGGCGATATGTTTGTCTGGTCCAAAAGCATCTAACATGATTTTGGTAGCTTTTTCTACTTCGGCATTCGAACCATAAAGTGCGCAAGGGTCTAGGTTACCCTGTAAAGTTTTCTTTTCACCTATCAATGCCCTTGTTTCAGCAATGTCCATGTTCCAGTCAAGGCCAATCGTTTCGCAAGCTAAGTTTGTCATAGATTCTCTGGCGAAATAGGCGCCTTTAGCAAAAACAGTAACAGGCACTTCCGTAATCGCATTACAGATTTGGTGGATGTATTTCATCGAAAACTCTTCGTATTGCTGAGTAGGTAGAATACCAGCCCATGAATCGAATACTTGTACAATGTTTGCACCCGCTTCAACCTGTGCTTTTAAGTAAGCAATGGTGCTTTTCGTGATCATGTCTAAAAGCTTATTCGCTAATTCGGGTTGCGTATAAAGCATTTTTCGAGCATTAGAGAAGGTTTTACTCCCATGCCCTTCTACCATATAACAGAAAATCGTCCAAGGTGCACCGGCAAAACCTATCAAAGGGACTCTGCCCGCTAATTCTCTTTTGGTGACTTTAATAGCATCAATCACATACCCAAGATCGGTAGAGGCATCAGCGATATTGAGTTTGGCCAAGTCAGCTTCAGATTTTATTACATTCGGAAACCAAGGGCCTTTCTTTTCGATCATCTCGTACGGTAATCCCATGGCTTCGGGTATTACTAGAATATCTGAGAAGATGATGGCTGCGTCAACTCCAAGAATATCAACAGGTTGTATTGTTACTTCTGCTGCTAAATCTGGTGTTTTTACCAATTCTATAAATCCGCTTAAGCTATTTCTGACGGCACGGTATTCAGGCAAAATCCTACCTGCCTGACGCATTAACCAAACAGGGGTTCTTTCAGTCTTTTCGCCTCTGGCAGCACGTAAAATCAAATCGTTCTTCAATTCCATGCTGCAAAGATAAAAGAAGTTTCTTCTTTAGAACTCCATCCTTGGTTCCGTTTGCTTTGAAAAATGTTGAAAATTGAAAAAGGAGTGAAAGTGGATAGTCACCCAAACTTGCAATCGTTTGTCCTTTTTACTGTAGCTTTGTCAAAATTCTAGGGTATGAGCTTTCTTTTTGATGACTTTAAAGGCTGGAAGGCCTATTGTGACTTGCATAACGTCCAACTTTTTGAACCAGTGATTGAGTATGAAATTCAACAGAAGCAACGTACCGAAGAATTCATTTGGGCGGGCTTAGAAAACGCGTATAGCGTCATGAAAGATGCTGTTCAAACTGGCTTGACTGAGGACATGACTTCCCGCTCGGGAATGATCAACAATGGAGCAAAGAAGGTGTACAATCACCCAGTAGCGGTATTGTCACGAGAGTTTCAAGTGCTTATCTCAAGAGCTTTGGCTGCAAAAGAAGTCAATTCATGCATGGGTAGAGTAGTAGCGGCACCCACGGCTGGTGCTTCAGGTATTATACCAGGGGTGTTAGTGACTTTTCAAGAACTTCATGATATCTCAGACAAAAGAATTCATGAGGCATTACTGGTAAGTGCTGGAATCGCTTTAATTATGGAAAAGAGGGCTTCAATTTCTGGTGCGGTGGGTGGCTGCCAAGCAGAAACCGGAAGTGCGGCTGCTATGGCCTCTGGCGCTATAGTGTTTTGCTTAGGAGGGTCAATTGATCAGGTGTTCAACGCAGTAGCTATTACCATTCAGTGCATGTTAGGCTTAATTTGTGATCCTGTTGCTGGTTTAGTAGAAGTGCCTTGTGTAGTACGAAATGCAAGTGCCGCAGCAATTGCTAACAGTTCTGCTCAAATTGCTTTGGCCAATGTAAATGCAGTGATTCCTGTAGACGAGTGCGTGGAAGCGATGGGCGAAGTAGGGCAAAGTATGGAAACGCGCTATAAAGAAACGGCTATGGGTGGTTTAGCCGCAACGCTCACGGGAAAAGCCATTTCAAAAAAAGTATTGATCCAAGACATTGAGATGCTGCCTGATCAGGATTAGTATTAAAATGCTAAACCCCTTCACTTCTCTTGATTAAAGGGGGAATCAGTGTTCAACTTTGAGGCCCTTATTTTGAATTAATCAAGCCAATATCGATCAACCAATCGATGGAGAAGGTCCATAGGATAGACCAAAAAACCCCAAAAATAAACATATATAAAAACACCTTTTTACGTGGTGCCCCTACGGTAGAAACCAATAATGAGCCTCCAATAGGGGATAAAATTAATGGGGTGAGAAAACAGGTGCCTATGACGCCATACTTGCTCCAAATCTTTACCATTCGCCTACTCTGAGGTGAAAACTTACTTTGTTTTTTGATGAAAAGAGGAATCACACTTTTCTTGATTTTTTCGCCTAAAAAAGAGAAAAGTGTGACGCTCGTCATAAGCCCAGCCACTGTAATTAAAACGATCACCCAAGGGCTCATTCCTACGGCAGGGCCTAGTAAGGGAGGGAATATTGACTTAAGGCAAGCCAATAAATAAATCCCAAAATACGTTAGAAATTTTTCCAACATTATTTCAACAAAAAGAAGATGTACGAAGCATACGCTAAGAGTAAAATTATACCCGAAGGCGTACCTAACCTCTTACGGAAAATCATGAGTGGAAGGATGATTAATGTGATACCGAGCATCCAAGGGAAATCCGTATGAAGGATTTCTGCATTGATTTCAAGTGGCTTGATCATGGCCGTAATACCAACGATGGAAAATACATTGAAAATATTCGATCCTAAAAGATTACCAAAAGCCAAATCGGTTTCTCCTTTTCTTGCAGCAATAACAGAAGTGAAAAGCTCCGGTAAACTCGTGCCTAGGGCTAAAACGGTAAGGCCAATGACCCTCTGAGAAACGCCAGCATTCACTGCGATTGTTTGTGCTCCTTCGATAAACCAATCTGCACCAAAATAGAGGCAAACTATACCTAAACTTATTTGAGCCACATCTTTAGTGATATTCCATTTGCTATTGGCATCCTTCGGTTGTTCAAGATTATCGTCATTCCTTTTTTCTTTCTTTGTGGCCTTCATTAAGAAGAGTAAATAGATAAGCAGCAAGACGAAAAGAATACCACCTTCTAATGAAGTGATCATGCCGTCAAATGCAAAAGCATAGAGTAAAAGAGAGGAGAAAAAGGTGACAGGCCAGTCTCTTATAGCGCTTTCCTTTTTAATCGGAATAAAGCCTACAATGGCTGCTATGCCCAGTACAAGGGCTAAATTCGAAATGTTAGAGCCGATAACATTCCCAATAGCAAAATCGGGGGCACCTTTCAACGCAGAATTCAAGCTTACCAATAATTCCGGAGCGGAAGTACCAAAGGCCACCACAGTGAGGCCGACAACCAATGGACTGACGCTAAACCTGAGCGCTAGTTTTGAGGCCGCCTTTACGAGTACTTCTCCTCCTAAAATTAAGGTGATTAGGCCAACGACAAGAATAAGGATGTTTAACAGCATTAATTAAAGTTTTGACCCAAATGAAAGATCTCCCGCATCACCCAATCCAGGGACTATATACGATTGATCATTCAGTTTTTCATCCACAGCCCATGTCCACATTTCATAATTTGAGGCTAGATTCTTTTCTACGTACGAAATTCCTTCGGGTGCGGATATAACAGAACAAAAATGAATTTTATTTGGCTTTCCATTCTTCAATATTTGATTCATGGCTGCCACTAATGATTTTCCTGTGGCAAGCATAGGGTCAATTAGTATCAGTGTCTTTCCAGTGAGGTCTGGAGCAGCAGTATAGTCCAATGCTATTTCAACAGAATCGCCATCTTCTTTTCGCCAAGCCCCTATAAACCCAACATCGGCCTTGTCAAACACCTTGAGAAAGCCATCCATAAAGGGTAAAGCGGCCCTTAAAATGGAGATTAGAACTATCTCTTCCTTTGGCGTTTGGACAGCGGTTGGTTTTAAAGGCGTATTGATTGTTTTTGATTCAAAAACGAGCGTTTTCGATAACTCATAGGCCATAAGTGTTCCAAGGCGCTCTAAGTTATTTCTAAACCTGAGCCTGTCCTGCTGTACGTCAACATTACGCAGGTCAGCCAAGTAACTATTAGCAATGCTAGGGATGTGGTTAAGTACGATCATGCTTTTTTATTGGGCCGCAAATTTAAAGGAAACATTGGCGCTTACAGATAATTAATTTTGAAAGGTGAATATGCTCTACAAATTTAGGTAGAGAACTATTAGAAATTTATTTTTGTACAAATTCTTACCTATGGATTTCCAATTACTCAAAGAGCTCTGTCAAATTCACGCTCCATCTGGCAACGAAGTAGCCATGAAAGAGTTTATTCTTTCCTACGTCAAAGCGAATGCTGATCAATGGAAAGTAATGCCTGAGGTGATCGCTGATGGTGATTTTCAGGATTGCATTATGCTTAAATTTGGGACACCTCGGACTGCTATTTTTGCGCATATGGATAGTATTGGGTTTACAGTTCGGTACAACGATCAGCTGGTGGCAATTGGAGGCCCTAAGGCCGAGTCTGGCTATAACTTAGTAGGCGAAGATGCCCTCGGTCCAGTTGAATGCAAATTATTCGAAGATGAGGGGCATTTGTACTACAAGTTCCCAAGGGCTATTGCCAGGGGCACCGAACTAGTATTTAAGTGTGATTTCAGAGAGACCGAAGATTATGTTCAATCCTGCTATCTAGATAATCGACTTGGAGTTCTCAATGCTTTAAAAGTCGCTGAAACACTTGAGGATGGAGTGATTGCATTTTCTTGTTGGGAAGAACATGGAGGAGGCGGAGTAGGTTATTTAGCAAAGTACATGTTTGAGAACTGGGGAGTAAGGCAAGCCTTGATTTCTGATATTACTTGGATTACCGAAGGTGTAGGACATGGGCAAGGTGTTGCGATTTCAATGCGTGACCGTGGTATTCCTAGAAGAGCCTTCGTGGAGAAGGTGATCAAAATCGCGCAAGAATCTGGAATTGATTATCAAATTGAAGTAGAAGGTGCTGGATCGAGCGATGGCGGAGAACTTCAGGCTTCACCTTATCCTTTCGATTGGTGTTTTGTGGGTGCGCCAGAGGATCACGTTCATAGCCCAGATGAAAAAGTGCATAAGCACGACATCGATTGCATGATTGCGCTTTACAAAGTGCTTATGAAAGCACTTTGATTTATTTAACTTACAAAAAAAAATTCAACACCATTGGAAAGTATAAAGGTTCGGGACAAAGAGTTTGAGGTTTACCTCGCAAGCTCTGACATACAGCAACGCGTTGCTGCAATTGCCGAAGAGATTAATAAGGAGTACAAGACCAAAAACCCTTTGTTCATAGGGATATTGAATGGCTCGTTTATGTTCGCAAGCGATCTGATGAAAAGCGTTAACATCCCTTGTGAAATTGCGTTTATCAGAATGTCTTCTTACAAAGGAATGAGCAGTTCAGGTGCGCCAAAGCAAGTGCTTGGCTTACAAGAAAATGTTTTTGGCAGGCACTTAGTGCTGATCGAGGATATCATTGACACAGGTATCACAATGGATCAGGTCATTGGTTTCTTTCATGAAAGAGGGCCTAAGTCTATCAAAGTGGCCACCTTACTTGTCAAGCCAGAAAAGCTCGAAAAAGACCTTAAACTTGATTTCGTTGGTTTCGAGATACCAGAGAAATTTGTTGTCGGGTATGGTCTAGATTATGATGGTCATGGTAGAAATCTCAAAGATATCTATCAATTGAAGGGCGAGTAAATTTCCTTCACTATATTTGTCCCTAAAAAAAATCCAATCAATAGATGGTTAATATCGTATTATTTGGCCCTCCAGGCGCAGGGAAAGGTACTCAGAGTGAAAAAATAATTCAAAAGTATGGTCTTAAACACATCTCAACAGGTGATTTATTTAGGAAACACTTGGGTGAAGGCACTGAACTGGGAAAGAAGGCACAAGGCTTTATGGACAATGGTAAACTCGTGCCAGATGAAGTAGTGATTGGAATGGTTGAAGATACTATCAACGAATTCAAAGATTCTCCTGGGTTTATTCTAGATGGCTTCCCAAGAACCGTTGCACAAGCAGAGGCTTTAGACGCGGTATTGGCTAACCACAATACTGGAATTGCTTGTATGGTCATGTTGGACGTTCCTCAAGTCGAGTTAAAGAAAAGGCTCTTAGAAAGAGGTAAAACGTCTGGTAGAGCTGATGATCAAAACGAAGAAAAAATCAACGTAAGAATCCAAGAATACCTTAACAAAACTGTCCCCGTTGCAGAATTTTATACTGCTCAAAAAAAGATTTGTAAGGTGAATGGTGTTGGGTCTATTGATGCTATTTTTGAGCAAATAGCAGCGGCTATTGATAATCACTACGCCTAGTCTGTAATAAAAAGTATAAATTTGAAGATGGTTAGCGCTTTGTTAATCATCTTTTTTATTTTCATTTAGTGAAATATGGCCAGTACAAACTTTATCGATCATGTTAGAATCTATTGCCGTTCTGGAAATGGAGGTGCAGGGGCTGTTCATTTAAGAAGAGAAAAGCACGTACCCAAAGGTGGACCAGATGGCGGTAATGGTGGTCGAGGTGGACATATTATTCTCCGAGGAAGCACTAATCTATGGACGCTACTGCATCTTCGTTTTCAAAAACACGTTTTTGCAGGAACGGGAGAAGGGGGTTCAGGCCATGGTAGTACAGGGGCAGACGGCAAAGACGTTATTATTGAAGTACCACTAGGCACAGTAGCTAAAGATGCCGATTCTGGTAAGATTGTATTCGAAGTAACAGAAGAGGGAGAAGAAAGAATCTTAGCCAAAGGCGGTCGAGGAGGTTTAGGCAATGAGAATTTTAAAACGCCAACAAACCAAACGCCTCGCTATGCCCAACCAGGTGAGGCAGGAATCGAAAACCTTTTCGTTTTAGAGTTGAAATTATTGGCCGATGTAGGTTTAGTAGGCTTTCCCAATGCAGGTAAATCCACTTTACTTTCTGTAGTCTCTGCAGCTAAACCAGAAATTGCTGACTATGCCTTTACCACTTTAGTCCCAAATTTGGGTGTCGTACCTTACCGTGATCATAGATCATTCGTAATGGCTGATATTCCAGGGATTATCGAAGGTGCAGCCGAAGGCAAAGGATTGGGCACAAGGTTTTTGAGACATATCGAACGGAATTCAATTTTGCTCTTTATGATTCCTGCTGATTCGGACAACATCGAAAAGGAATATCAGATTCTATTGGGCGAACTCACTAAGTTTAACCCTGAGCTACTCGATAAAGAAAGAATCCTTGCAATATCAAAATGCGATATGTTGGATGAGGAATTGATCGAAGAAATGAAATCTCTCCTGCCTAAGAATTTGCCAACATTGTTTATTTCGTCTCTTGCCAATATGGGCTTGGTAGCGCTTAAGGATTTGATCTGGAGTAAGCTCAATATTCAATAAAATTTTAATCATTTTGGGGATTAATTAGTTCCACCTGACAGGCCTTTACCTGTACAGTTTGCTATTTATGTCAGAATGACATTTAATTGACCTTGGCAATATAATTGTAGCCCAGCGCTTGATTTAAGAGGAAAAGAAGGATTCCGATCCTCAATAATTTGGCTTTTAACGCCTGTTAAAAAAATGAGAGTAAGGGATTTTTTCAAAACGAACAAAGTATCGATGAAGAATAAGAACGAAATTCTGGAGAACGAAGAAAATGAGAAGGTTGAGAATTCAACTGCTGTGGATGAATTAACCGATACTGCGGAAGAGGCAGAGGTTGAAGCAGAAGAAACGCCAGAGGTAGAATTACTAAGTGCAGAAGAAAGGATGCAAATCGAAGTTGCAGAAGCCAAAGACAAGTACTTAAGGCTTTACTCTGAGTTTG
Organism: Roseivirga sp.; assembly: GCA_047633135.1. Classification (GTDB taxonomy): domain Bacteria; phylum Bacteroidota; class Bacteroidia; order Cytophagales; family Cyclobacteriaceae; genus Roseivirga. Next base: position 2,385 of record JBLIES010000040.1, on the reverse strand, counting down.
AGAACTTTAGAAGAAGAAATGCAAAAGAGAGAATGGAGCTTATTAAAACTGCCTCTCAAGATTTAATGTCGGATCTAATCCCGACTATCGATGACTTCGAAAGAGCTCAAGTAGCAAACGAGAAGCAAACGGATATCGATGCGATAAAGGAAGGCTTTACGTTAATTCACCAAAAGCTTTCTAAAACCTTAGAATCCAAAGGTTTGAAATTGATGAAGACTGACAAAGGAGATGACTTTAATCCTGATTTTCATGAGGCAGTCACTCAGTTTCCTGTAGAAGACGAAGCGCTGAAAGGTAAAATTATAGACACAGTTGAGAAGGGGTATTTCTTAGGAGAGAAAGTAATCCGTTTCGCAAAGGTGGTGATAGGAGCATAAAATGGCAAAAAGAGACTACTACGATATTTTAGGTGTAAGTAAAAGCGCAGGCGCTGATGAGCTGAAAAAAGCTTATCGACAAATGGCGATTAAGTACCACCCAGATAAAAACCCAGACAATCCAAAGGCGGAGGACATGTTCAAAGAAGCAGCCGAAGCGTATGAGATTTTGAGCAATACCGAAAAGCGTGCTAAATACGATCGCTTCGGTCATGATGGCATGCGTGCAGGCCAAGGTGGAGGCCAAGGCGGCATGAACATGGACGATATCTTCTCTCAATTCGGGGATATTTTCGGTGGCGGAGGCGGAGGTAGTCCTTTCGATAGTTTCTTTGGAGGCGATCGTGGCGGTAGTCGCCAGCGTAAAGGGTCAAACCTTAGAATTAAACTTAAACTTACATTGGACGAAATTGCCAATGGAGTTGAAAAGAAGATCAAAGTAAACCGCTTAATCAATGCAGCGGGTGTTACCTTCAAAACCTGTACTGCTTGCGGTGGTTCTGGTCAGCAAAAAAAGGTGGTGAATACAATGCTCGGGCAAATGGTTTCGGCCAGTACTTGTAGTGCCTGCCACGGTGGAGGCAAAACAATTGATCATCGCCCTGCTGGTGTGGATAGCACTGGTTTGGAGATGAAAGAAGAAATTATTCCAATCAAGATTCCTGCGGGTGTTGCAGAAGGCATGCAGCTATCAATGTCAGGCAAAGGGAATATGGCCCCAGGTGGTGGTGTTCCTGGTGACCTACTGATAGTAGTCGAAGAAAAGGAACATGAAGAACTGAAGAGAGATGGCAACAACGTATTGTATGACCTCTTCATCAGTTTCACAGACGCTTCTTTAGGCACAAGCGTTGAAGTGCCCACCATTGATGGTAAAGTTAGAATCAAAATAGACGCTGGAACACAAAGCGGTAAAATGCTTCGCCTCAAAGGCAAAGGAATTAAAGATTTGAACGGTTATGGCAAAGGTGATCAGCTGATCCACCTCAATGTTTGGACGCCAAAAAAATTGACTTCTGAAGAAAAAGAGCTTTTAGAGAAATTGAGTAAGTGTGAAAACATGCAACCTAGACCTGAAAAAGGTGAAAAAGGCTTTTTTGATAAAGTGAAAGAGTTTTTCTAGCGTAAAATGTAATTAAAGAAAAGTAAAGGCTGCCTCAGAAATGAAGCAGCCTTTTTTTATTCACTAACACTTAAATTCTCGCACTGGCTAATCATTACCACGGTCACCTTTCCCTTCTTTTTCTCTCAGTTGACGCTTCTTTTTTTCTAGCATCAGCCTTTTTTTCATCATAGGGCGATTGTTATCTTCTTGGCCACGTTGACCTCTGAAGTTTCTTTGACCTTGCATTCTTCCTTTGCTACTTTTTTGGGCTTTCAGTGTTTCATATTTGATCAATTGCTCTGGGGTCAGAATACTTTTGAGTTTTTCTACTTTCGCCTGACGGTCTAGAAACGCATCGCGTTTCATTTCAGCGCGCAGTGCTCTCATGCGTTCAGTTTTTTCTTTTCGCTCTTGAATGTTGGTTTTGAGCTCCTTGTCAAGCTCCGCTTTTTGTTTTGCGTCTAAGCCAAGGGCTTTGGCCATTTTCTCCGTTTGTAATAGCGTTTTGCTCGCGTCTTGTGCCTTAAGGTGTAGGCCAGAAATTAGGACTAAACTCACCATCATTATTTTTAAAATCGATTTCATATCTTTTGTGTTTTAATATGAGCTTGGATGGCTCAACATAGAAATGGTTTATTCTCGATAGAAAAATAGGGGAATCACCCAATAAACTATTGTGTTTGCTGACTTATAGTCGTGATCTATCTGTTAGAGCACAGAAAAAGGAGTGATAACCTTGGTCTTGTCCCAAGCGATGATGAGGACTGGACTTCCGTTTTCTTCGGAAAAGTCAATCGTGAATTGCTCAACAATTTCGGGCAAGGATTCTACTTTGCCCTCTACTCTTAGCACATCTTCTTCGGGATAATAAGAAGTACCCCAATTTGGAATTTTTTTATT
>JBLIES010000039.1:0-21005 GCA_047633135.1 Roseivirga sp. | reverse complement strand
TTATTAAGACTATTCTTGCTCTTGTGGGTGTAGAATTATCACCCCGTAATCCGTAGATTTATTACACAAATAAGGGTGACGAACTAATGTCCGTCACCCTGGTCATTTTCCCCTGCGAAGTGCAGAGGCAACTTAAAACCCACAACCTTATTTTTGAGAAAATGCTGTTAACATCCAATGATTCTTCTCTGTTTTCTTGATGAAAGTGTTCACCATATCTACTGTTCCGCCATCGCCATTGTCCAACCCAGCATTCACCACATTAAACATCTGCTCGAGCAGGATACCATAATCTTTCAATATTTCTCCTACCATCTCCATTCCTGATAAGTCAGATCCTGATTCTTTGATTTCTGAAGTTTCTAAATAGTCTTTCATTGTACTTAGTGGGGTTTGACCAAATACTCGAATACGTTCTGCGATGTCATCAATTGATACTTTAGCATCATTATATTGAATTTCAAATTTTTCATGGATATCAAAAAAATCTGACCCTTTGACGTTCCAATGAAAGTTTTTGAGCTTTTGATAGTGTACGCTGTAATTAGCCAACAGCTTGTTAAGCGAATCCACGATTTCTGCAGTCTCTAGTTTGGTATACCCCAATTTCACAAAAGACCTTTCAACTCTACTTGAATGTGTTTTTGTTGCTACTCCGTTGTCCATAATTGTCTATATTTTAATTTCTAATTGTTTTCTACCCCATACATTGCGAAAAGCATACCATTACATTTACAAGCCCTCAGAGGCTTTTTTGTATGATGTAGCGTAGAAATTATTGCCCGTTGGAGTGGGAAATCATTCTCTAAATCATCAGAATATTTACTTTACTGATAAATTAGAAGGGCCTCGAAACTGATTTACTTTGTTTTAGCAGACCCCTTCATTAAGTAAGGCGGTTGACAAAGCTTATCATTTGAACAAACATTGCCCCATCTGGATTCCAAACTCACACGAGGCATCTGTATTTGAAAAAGATCCGCTAGAGAAAGCAAACACAGATCACTTAACAGGTTATTTTTAAAGCCTAGACCATGCCTTTCTCTAGCTATTTGAATCAATAAGTGACGTGTTTGTAGAGGAATTTAAACCCAAGCGTATTTATAGGCATCTCTCGATTTTCAAAGTTTTTTTTGGTAATCATGTTTTAGGGCAATAACAAACAAAGCTGGTGACGTACTAGAAAAGTGGCAGCCAGGTTTTAGTGTTCAAACGCTACCTGAGTACTTGAAAAAATCAGACTATTTTAAAGACAGGATTCTGGTTGAAATTTTAATTACCGCTACCATGAATCATGGTCGAAGAGACACTCTCATACTAATGGAGGGACAGGTCGGAGCGTTTGATTCTAAATATTACAAACTAGCTAAGGAGGAAATAAAAGAAGGCAAAAAGGAGGAGGGTGACCTGAAAACCTTTATGTTTTTGCTTGAGCGTTTGGGTTTAGGTGCCGCAGCTCAATTTAATAAATGTGAATTGCCTTCATTGGTAGAATTATTTTTCTGGTCTTTCTAATCACTGGTATTATTGTATTCTTAAATCAAGTCGGTTTAGGAAAAGTGGCAAGCAGTATCCCCGCTGGGGCTGGTGTTTCTGCCACAATTTTAGACTTTGCTTTAAAGGCTATAGGAGAAAATTTTCTGGCGGGTTTCTTTTTGGCTTTTAGCAGGCCCTTTAGCATTGGAGGTATTATTGAGGTAGTTGATAAAACTGGAACCGTAACGGCTTTGAGTTTTAGAACTACACGGATTAGAACTTTTGATGGTCGAGACTTATACTTTCCCAACGCAACCCCGATCAAGAATCCGTTGACGAATTACACAAAAGAAGGCCTCTTAAGGCATGACTTTGTAATAGGGCTCGATTATGATAACGATATGGTGAAAGCGATTGAAACCGTTCTTAATGAAATGAGTCGGATCTCTCATATCGCTATTGAAGAAGGTCTAGCGCCCTTTGTTATGGTCAATGATTTGGGTACCAGCATAATTAATTTGAAAGTTCATTTTTGAACCAATACCTTCGAGTTTCTGGGATCAAATGCTGAACTTCAGCGCACTTCATTGCGCCAAGTACTGGAAAGATTGGCTAAAGAAAGCTTTTCTAGGCTTGCGGATATTATTGAATTTAAGTGATACGAGTCGACTAAGGGTATTCACATAACCGTAGAAAAAAGAGAAAAGAATGAGCAGTAAAAACACGGATTATCAAGCAACCCTTCTGGCTATTAAAGAAGCTTCATTGCCCTTTCTGGAAATGGGAAAAGTAGCTGATTACATTCCAGAATTAGCGAAGGTAAATCAACACAAGTTTGGGATACATGTGGCGCTCCTGAACGGTGAAACTTTTAGTATTGGCGATACTCAAGATCATTTTTCGATACAGAGTATAGTCAAGGTGTTTCTAATGGGCTTGTCTATGGCTGAAATTGGAGACGATATCTTTAAAAGAGTGGGCGTAGAGCCTTCTGGAGATCCCTTCAACTCCCTTGTGCAATTGGAGTACGAAAAAGGCATTCCTAGAAATCCTTTTATTAATGCTGGAGCAATTGTGCTAACAGATATTCTCTTAGAAAAACTAGCTGACCCCAAAGCTGCCTTACTCTCCTATATAAGAAAACTAAGCTGCGATGACGCTATCAATTTTGATGAGGCAGTTGCTGAGTCTGAGAAAAAATGTGGGTTTAAGAACAGGGCTATTGTCAACCTGATGAAATCTTTCGGTAACATCCGAGGCAATGTAGAAGAAGTCTTAGACCTCTATTATCATTTTTGCTCGGTAGAAATGAATTGCGTTCAATTGGCAAACGCATTTGCAGTAATTGCTAATCATGGCCACAGCATTGATTCCAGCGATACCAGCTACCTTTCGGTGAACCAATACAAAAGAATTACCGCGGTAATGATGACCTGTGGATTCTATGATGAATCTGGAGAGTTTGCTTTTAAGGTTGGCTTACCTGGCAAGAGTGGTGTAGGAGGAGGAATTGCCGCTATAATGCCTGGTGAGTATAGTGTAGTGGTTTGGAGTCCCGGCTTAAATGATAAAGGGAATTCTTTAGCTGGTTTAAGGGCACTAGAGATGTTTACAACTTTGACTAAGAGCTCCATTTTTTAAAGGAGAGTCCCACGGAAAATTACTTATTCGCTCAAAAGAAGGAGTGAGCTGATCGTTGATTGGCTGTGCGCTCATTGAAAATCTCAAATTTTACAAGAACAGCTTTGAGCTTAAGCGTCAAGGCCGTGGTAGAAAAATCTAGCGTTATAAATTGAGAAAATAACTGATAGTCAACCAAACGCTATGGCGTGGAGCATCATTCAAAAAGCGATTAAGCCTGTAGTCCAAACCGGTCTCAATTTTATTAGAAGAGTTAAAATTGTAACCCAAGCTTCCCAAAACTCGGTGTTCATAATCCCAATCCCTCTGCTGTACGCTACCAATAAATTCTGTAGAAGCAATCAGATACCACTCTCGGTCATTAATTGACAGCCCATTTAATGGCAGCTCTGCCGAAAATCTATAGCGCAGCCGAAACTCAAAAGATTCTGTGGGTTCAAAAGTTTGATCAGTCCTTAACCTGTGGCCTATGCGAACGCCTATTTTTTTATAGGCAGAAGATATTTGCTGGATCGAACGATGTATTGTCTCCCCTTCGGAAAAGCGCAATAGATAGCCACCCGCCAAAGTCAAATCTGGATTTAGTTTGTAAGAAACAACACTCGTGAAATCGGTTCGAATATATTTATAGTCCCCTTGGAGCTCACTGAATTCATTTTTCCGCCACACCTGCTGCATAGATTCTACCTGACCCGTGATCCGCCATTTACCCAACCACCGATAAGAAACATTCACCTCAGGTAATAGACCAGCCGAAACTATAGATTGACCTTGGGCAGAAAAAGCCCATGCTAAACCCAAAAAAAAGATAAAACCTCTCATTAAAAGTCGAAATTATCTGTGGCCCTGATCACCATCCTTCGGTTTTTAAGAAGCTTACCTTGGTGGTCAAAAAGCCCTTCCCAATAACCCCGCTTCCCGTTGATTTCAGCTCGGTATTCTACCTCATATCTTACCAAAACTTTGGTGTCATCATTATTGATGACAGCCTCTTGTAATACTTTAGAATTAGGGGAAGACCATTGTAATTGAACTTTCCTCAATTTAAATTTCTCGAATGCATTAAACCTTTTTTCAAGGGTTTCCTTTAAAGGACTTGATACACTTTTCCAACGGAGTATTGTTTCGATGTCTTCGATAATTCCATCCTCTCCAAATTCTACGCTCGTTCTTGCTCTATTGCGCTTGAACTTAGCCTCGTAACTTTTAGACGTTCCGGACTCTTCATAGTACCATTTGACTTTTTCTATTTTGGGGTACGTCTTCGCCAACCATTCTATGGCATTGGCCGGAACTAAGTCAGGCGAGATGGCAAACTCCTTTTCAACTTTTGTTTCTTGGGCCTTTGTGGAAAAAAAGAGTATTAAAAAGACAAAAAAGAGTGTAAACCTCATGGCACCTATATTGGAAATGAAATAAAGAAACTCGTGCCGAAACCGAGCTCACTAGTTACTCTGACCTTGCCTAAATGGCTTTGGATAATATTTTGAAAAGTAGTGAGCCCTAAGCCCATGCCACCCTTCTTTGCTGTAAAAAATGGTTCGAAGAGCTTTCCTAAGTTCTCCTTTGGAATCCCCTTTCCATTATCAGAAACCTCTAAGACTATTTCGTTTTCTTCTTGATAAGTTGTGACTCGAAGTTCTCCAATATCAGGTTTCATCGCCTCTATGGCGTTAATAAATATATTGAGTAAGGCAATTTTGATTTGATCACGGTCTAAGGCAATCATAGGCAATGAGGTCTGATAGTTTTGGACCAGCGTCATGTTCTGCAGCTTGATTCTGTCACTGACTAACGCCATAGATTCCAATACCACATCGTTCAATGATTGACCTTTGAGTTGTAATGATTTTGGCTTAGAGGAATCTAATAATTCGGTCACAAGAGTCCCTATCCTGTCTGCATTACGTTTAATAATATTAAAATAAAGTTCTGCGTCTTCAATATCTTCTGGCACTTCGTCTTTCAACTGTTCTAATGCCAAACTCAAGTTGGTCAATGGGTTTCTGACTTCATGAGCAATGCTTCTGGCAATTTTACCCGTCATTGAGAGTTTTTCAGCCCAAAGAATCTCTTGATCAGCCTTCTTTTTTCGGGTTACATCTTTGATCACTCCCTGGTAGCTACTCATCATATCCTCATCTGGCGAAAGGTTTACGAGATTAATAATACAGTGTACTACTTTACTATTGACTGAAATGAGCTCAGCCTCAAACTCTTCTACTCTATCCTTCTTGTAGAATTCTTGATTGAACCGCCAAAAATCTTGCTCTTCTTTAAACAAATCTTTTAAGGTAATCAACCTAATTTGCTCAAGAGAATAGCCAAACATAGCAGCAGTTGCATCATTGATTTCCATGAACAAAAGTTCATTGTTCACGATAAATATGGCATCCATTGACTCAAAAAATAGTTTCCGATAACGCGCTTCGCTTCTTTCTAATTCTTTTGTTCTACTCTTAAACTCAGTAATGTCTATGAAACTGACAACGAAACCATCTTCGAGTTTTTCGGCCTTTATCCGAAACCAACTGTCAAGTTCTTCACCCTTGTAGTGTTGGTCTAGCGAAAGGAGATCTCCTGTTTCAACCACATGGCAGTACTTATCAAATAGCCCTACTTCTTTATTCGTTGGCAATTTTTTAAGCAGCGTGCTGCCTATTAGTTCTTCGGCAGAATGATTCACCATGGCTTGAGCAGCCTTATTTACGGTTAGAAATTCAAAGTCGATAATCTTATTCTTATCGTCCCTTTTGGCCGTAAAAGTCATAATACCATAAGGTGCACTGTGCAGTACGCTATTCAGCAATCTTTCAATATTCGGAATCATTATCAGATATTAATGTCGTAGGCTTTAAGCTTGTTGTATAGCGTTTTTCTATCCACTTTGAGTAAGTCTGCTGTTTGGCTTTTATTATTATTTGTGTGTTTTAACACCATCAAAATAGCCCTTCTCTCCGCTTCTTCAGCAACAGATTTAAGGTCTTTCGGCAATTCTCCGTTAAAGGAAACATCCATTGCCCCACTAATATCGGTGTCTGGTGCTAAAATTTCTTGCGGTAAGTGCATTACATCGATAAAGCTGTCTTGACAAAGCAATACCGATCTTTTCACCACATTCTTTAACTCTCTAAGGTTACCGTGCCATGTGTAAGCCTTCAAAACATCCATTGTTTTTTGGCTAAAGCCTTCAACGGACTTTTCAAGTTGTTCATTGGCCTCTTTCAGGAAATGTTTTGCAAAAACCTCCACATCGTCTGGTCGTTCACGCAGTGGAGACAACTCAATTTTGAATTCATTCAGCCTGTGGTAAACGTCTTCTCTAAACTCATGGCGTTTTACAGACTGCTTTAGGTCTTGATTGGTGGCAACCACCACGCGTACATCTACAGCCACTTCTCTATTACTGCCTATTGGTTTTACTCTTCTTTCTTGTAAAACACGCAGTAATTTGATTTGATTATCATAGGAAAGATTCCCCAACTCGTCTAAGAACAATGTACCTCCATTGGCCGCTTCAAAGCATCCTTTTTTATCATTTATTGCCCCTGTAAAAGCTCCTTTCGTGTGGCCGAACAATTCGCTGCTGGCTAACTCTTTAGGCAGGGCACCACAGTCTAATGCTACAAATGGCATCTTGGCTCTTTTACTTCGCTGATGAATAGCCTTTGCCACGTACTCTTTCCCTGTTCCCGTTTCGCCAAGCACGATCACCGACATGTTGGTGGGTGCAATTAAGTCGATGTGTTTACCCACTGACAATGAAGACGGGCTAACCCCAGACACAAAAGTTTCAAGCACTTTAGCCTTGCTCCTCCCTAAAGTTTTAACCTGAGTAGATCCTTCTTCCTCCTTTTCAGCCCGCGCCTTGAGCGCATTCTGAATGGTAATCAAAATCTCATCTGGGTACAGCGGCTTGGTCACATATTCAAAGGCTCCCTTCTTAAGTGCTTCAACTGCTATTCTTACATCAGAATATCCGGTGATGATGACCACTTGAATTTGGGTATCAATGATTTTGATTTTTTGTAACATCTCCAAGCCACTATAGTCTGGCAGTTTGAAGTCACATAGCACTAAGTCCACTCGATTTTCTTTGAGCCACCGCTCTCCCTCTCTACCCTCTTGTGCAGTAAAAGTCTCATATCCTTTTTTAGCCAAGAACTTTTTGAGAAGTAGGCAAATATCTGGATCATCATCAATGATTAGTATTCTTTCCATGATTACAGTTGAATGGCTTCTAAGATGTCTTTTTTAGTAAAAGGTTTTTTCACAAAAATAGTAACTTCAAAATCTTCTGCCTTGGTGGTTTCTAGGTGGCCATCGTAGGCACTAATGATTATGATTTTTGAATCTTTATTTTTTTCTCTAATGGACGGTATCAAGTCAAAGCCAGTGCCATCGGGTAGGTTAAGGTCTAAGAAATAAAAGTCAAATAATTTTTCGTTAATCAGCGCTTTGGCTGGGGCTACTCGGTTTATGTAAGTAGGGTGAATGCCCTCTTTTTTCAAGATTAAGGATACCATCAAACCGATATCTTCTTCATCATCCACTATCAATGCTTTAAGCTCATTCTTCATTTTCAATCCTTTTTATGAGAATATCTTACTCGAATTTGGGGATTTTTTTACACACCTGATCTACATAAAGCATCTTAAGGCCGTTTTGTTGGGCTCGGCATGAAATTTTCATCCTACTAAATTAAATTCAGAGCAATTAATGCAAAAAAGTATCCAACCTAAATGACCTAAACCTTCCTTTAGATCCTAATCTAGAAAAGCTCATTGATTAGCGATCCTTTCAATTTAGAGAAAATGAGTGGCTTGAATCAAAATGACAGTCTCTTACAAAATTACATTCAAAAATTTGACTCAAAAAAAGAAGACTAAACATAGCGTTAGGTCCAAGAATCATCACAATTAAATAACTAAACATGAAACTTATAAAAATAGTAGCTTCCAGCTTTATCGGATTTGTAGCCTTTATCTTTCTGGCCGTTGGTATGGCCGCCATTATGGCTCCAGAAGTCGTGATGGAGTATTTAAAAGTAGAAGCCATAGGTGAGAGTGCCTTTAATTCAATTAGATCTATTTATGGCGGTTTGAACCTTGCCTTTGCATTATTTCTAGCCTATGGCGCTGTAAATATGCGGAAAGAAGCATTAGGGCTCATCATCTTGTACATGAGTGGGTTTTTGTTTGGAAGAATATACAGCTTCATACTCACTGGTATTAACACCACATTCTTACTCAATTGGACTTTTGTAGAAGCGGCTTTACTCATCGTAAGTGTTGTCTTATTTAGGGCATTAGCAAAAGTAAGTGAAGAGGAACGTGAGATGGTTAAAGCCAGCCGTGGGAATTAGGAGGAGACAACAGCTTTTTCAATAAAACTTTAACTCTTAACGTATTCTCGTGAGCGACTTATCCCCCTTTTCATGGCGAAAAATATACCCGAAGAGCTATCTAGTGAAGCATTAGAAGCGTTGCAACACTATCCTTCGTTGCAAAAAAAGAAGATCATTTTCAAATATACCCGAAGAGAGGGTACCTCTATAATGAAGGCTCAGCCAGAGGTTAGGTCTATGCTGAGGTTGGGTAATGATAGATCGTACATTATCTACGTGAATAGTACCATTGATTTAGGCACCAAAAAATTATCCATCGATGCCCTGCCAAAAGGCGTACTGAAAGGATGGTTCGGTCATGAGTTGGGGCATGTGATGGATTATGAGCGTTTATCTATTTGGGGGCTCTTAAAGTTCGGGGTAGGTTATGTATTTTCTAAAAGGTTTGTCCGTCAAGCGGAAGATCGAGCAGATAGAATTGCAATAAAACATGGTCTTGGGAAAGATATACTTCACACCAAGAATTTCATTCTCAATCATGCTGACCTATCAGAAAAGTACAAGGCAAAAATCAAGAAACTGTACCCCTCTCCAGAACAAATTATGGAGATAATAAAAGGAGAAGAAAAGCTAGAAAGTTTGATTGATTAGCAGCAAAAAACTGAGTTAAGGGTATAAAAAAAGGGGAGACCACAGGGTCTCTCCTTTTTTTATTTCGCAAGCCCCTTAGGACTTACGCTTAATAAACTTCCCAAATTCCTTTAAGTCATTTTCTTCCATCATTCTAGGCATTTTGATCTGCCCGCCCTTTTTCTTATTTCTCTCACTCCAATCATGAAAGAGATGTAAAGGGATTAAATTGACCATCACGCCACTGAGCGATCTGCCTCGCGCCACTTTGTAGTTTTTATTTAACCCTTGCAGTTTCTTATCTAGGTGCGCTGCAAGTTGCTCATTATTCAAATTGTCAAACTCTTCACTACCGAGGTACCACTGATGATAAAATTTACCCTCTTTTTTAATCGCACCTACTGTAAATTCAGGGATTGATATATCGAAAGTCACTTCTAAGTCTTGAACGCCTTCATTCATTTTGGCTACAGAAAGCTGCGACCCAACGACATTCAGAAAATGTTTTGTTCTGCCAGTAATTTTAATCTCTGCTCTTTCCTTATTGGTAAACTTTATAGTGTCGCCAATGCTATAACGCCAAGCCCCAGCGACAGTAGAGATTAAAAGCGCATAGTCTAAACCTTCTTCAACTTCGGCAAGCGACAAGGCCGGAGCCTCTGGTAGGGGGCTTCCTAAAGCATCGAAATACTGCTCTTCAAACGGAATAAACTCAAAGTATATTCCACCATCATAAGCCAACTGCATTGACATATCTTCATTTGCTCTACTTTGATAAGCAATGAAGCCTTCAGAGGCTAAGTAAGTGTCGAGGTATAGCAATGGGCTAGCTAAATGGTTTTCGAAACTCCTTTTGTAGGCATCGAAAGCGACTCCACCAGAGGTGTACACTTTCAGGTTAGGCCAAATATCATGTATGTTGTCTAAACCATTGAATTCAATCACCTTTTTGAGCATCAATTCAATCCAAGATGGAATTCCTGAAATAGCGCCTATGTCCCATTCTTTCGCTCTTTCCGAGATTTTTTGGACTCGCTCATCCCAATCTTCAATCGAAGCAATATCTTCCCCTGGCTTATAATACCCTTTAAACCAAAAAGGAATATTGCTTGCACTAATTCCACTGATCTCGCCTTCGTAGTGATCGTCTACGGCTTGAAGGTCGGTGCTACTCCCTAGCATCATGATTTCCTTTTCGAAAAACTCTTCTGGTAGCGCGTGATTCGATAAACTTAATATTTGTTTAATCCCAGTGTCACGGATGGTTTGAATCATTTCTTTGGTGACAGGAATTCGTTTACTTTCGCTTCCCGTTGTTCCAGCGCTCAACGCAAAATAATCTGGAGACCCAGGCCATGCTATATTTTCTTCTCCATTGATTGTGCGGCTCCACCAAGCCTCTTTCATGCTGTCATAATCAAAGGTTGGTACCACATCGCTAAACTCTTCTGCAGGCGAGCCACTCGCTTGAATTCTAGCGAAATCATACTTAAGACCGAAAGCAGTGTCTTTAGCGCTAACTAATAAATTAATGAGTACCCTTTGCTGAGTTTCATGTGGACTGTGCTCCTTATCTATCAATTCACTGCCAACATTGATCGCAGTTTTTATCAGTTTTCCTATAAATGGCATGAAGGTCTGGGCTAAAAATGATAGAACGATTTCACTTTTGGACAAAATAAAAGCCTTGCTGAGAGCATGGCTTCATTTGTTGTGTCGACAGAAGGATTATGCTTTGAGTGTCTCCTTAGTTGTGTTTACACCGTTGACGGTTTTTTTGGCAGACCCTTCTAGAATTTCGTTGTAGGAGTCTTTCACCCTGTCTAATTTCATATTCATTTCTTCTTTCGCTTCAGCCACCAAACCCTTAGATTTTGCAACCATTTTCCTTCTTGTTTTCTTACCGCTATTGGGAGCCGTTAATAGTCCTGTTACTAGACCTGCTGCTGTTCCAACTAATATACCTGTGATTATTTTTGTTGTACTTTTCATATCGTTTTCAATTTTAAGTTCACTACCACAAGTGAAAATAAGATGCCAAAGCGCATAAATGTACCCCTGCGTTAGAATTAAGATGATTAAAGCCCTCTTTGGGGTTCAAATGAGTAATTGATTGCACAGTTGGTGGGGAATTCTTTTCCAAAACGTTTTGATTCGTGGGCAATCTTGATATTGAGTCCTGCCCAAAAGGGTTGACTCATCGACAAGCCAATTACAAAAAAGAGCATTAAGAATACGGTTATTCCCCAGTTCGCAGCGCAGAGCAGAGCAGGTTGGACTTAATTTATGTTGAGAAGATGGTCCCAAAGGCAAGCCCAAGTTACGGCAGTGTGCAAACATTTACTAGAGTGGAAAAGTGAGAACTAGCGGTAAATTCTAAAATAAACATACTATTTAAAGACTTGAAGGCGCTACTGGTTTTAATAGCCTATTCTTCTTACTTTTTGTCATTTTATAAAACAAATAAAGACGTTTTTAAAGTACGGGTAGTCCGTGGATCGATTGTCAATAATGCAAATAACACTGAATGAAATTCTTTTTGTACCTGGCTTTTTTATGCCTGCTGCCTTCGTCTCTCATGAGCCAAAAGGAGACTCGATGGAAAGATGGAAGTACCTATGAACTCGTGTATAAATTGGGCTTAGAAGATGCCTCTAAAATAATACAAGCCAACACTATTGACATAGATCAATTCAAACTTCAAGAGCGAATTCCTTTTGACACTGTTCCTCTGGGTATGAAGGGAGAATACCTGAACCAAGCTGGGTTTTATCTGCGGGTAAAAACTAAAAAGCACCAATTAGTAGCGCAATTAGAGTTGGTACAGCAGTATGAGATCAAAAAGATACCAAATAGAAAACAGCTTACGTTTATTGTGCTTAAAAATGGTAGTGCACTGGTAAGGCCTGAAAAACTAACGCTAAATGGTAAGACTATTGCTTTTGACGAAGAGCTCCAGGCCTATCGCACCAAAACGGGCAATGGCCATGGAGTCATCGTGATCAGCAGTCAGGGCGAGCAAGCCATCTTCCCTATTTATAAAAGTTATAATCGATTCTTCCAACGCTTTGGCAACAAGGTACTTTATTCATTTCCAGTCAAATTGGTTTATAAACCAGGTCGTGATCTCTATCAAAGTATCACCTATGGAGAACCTATTGGGATCGTCAAAAGAGTTGGTAGCCTTATTTTTCGTGACTTACGAAACAATAGAGTTTATGGCTACCTACTGCTAAACAAGCCAAAATATCAGCCAGGCGATACGATTCGCTATAAAGTAAAACTTGCGAAACAAAATGGACGAGCTTACTCCAGAAAAGTAACAGTAAACATACCCTTAAGAGGAGGCAAAAATTACCAGTACGAAACACCATTAAAGAAAGGGCAGGCGGATGGAGAAATTGTGCTACACGATAGCCTAAATCTGGCACTAGACGCCTATCAACATGTTTCTATTAAAAGAGGAAATCAAGCGCTTGTCTATACTTATTTTGACTACGAGGAATATGTATTAAAAAGCGAGACTTTTGATTTGCAGCTAAACAAACAAAAACATAGTAACGGGGAGGAAAATAAAATCATACTGAGTGGAAAGGATGAGAATGATAATAACCTAAAAAACAGCCGCTATGAACTAAAAGTACTCGTGAAGTCTGTGCAGAAAAACAGGCTGATGCCACAACAATTCATTCCTCACCTTTTATTTGAGACAAAGGGAAGGATTGATGCTACAGGAGATACAGAAATCATTCTGCCCGACTCCATTTTCCCTAAAGCCGACCTCGAGTATGAAGTGAAAGTAGCTTTCAAAAATGCCGCTAACGATCGCATAGAAAAAATACAAGAAGCCTCCTTCCTCTACAACAAACCGCAGATTAGCATGGAAATAAATAACGACTCCATTGTGTTTGCATTTCCTGAATCCTATACCGGTAACCTTAATCTGAAAATCACAGGCTTTTCAACACTAGGAGCGCTTGTTGTTGCAAAAACGAAAAAACAAGTAGTAAAGCTAAAACTCAACCCTTCATTCAGCGCCTATTGGGTTTATGATCAAAAGGATAACCTGTTGGAAGTATTCTACATGACCAGACAAAATTCTGGAATCTCTTATGACTATACTCGTGCGGCCGATAGCCTGAAAATAAGCTTAAAAAACACAGCAAATATCCCTCTATGGTATACTCTTTACAGAGAAAAGAGAGTCATTGAAGAGGGGTTCACAGAAACTGGAATAGACTTAGCAATAAAAGCTAAAAACAAGGAGAGTTACCTAATGCACTACCGCTATTTATGGAGTGGAGATGTAAATGCAGAGGAATTTGAGATGGATCTGTATGACCAACTGCTGAATATTTCTGTAGATCAACAAAACCTTATTATCCCTGGAATTACAGATACTATAAAAGTGACAGTGACTGACTATAAGAACCGCCCTGTGGCCAATGCTGATATTGCGGTGGCTTCCATAACCAGCAAGTTCAAGCAAGATAATATACCTGACGTTCCCTACTTTGGTTGGTCTGGTAATTTAACTGTCAATCACAAGAGCTTTCAGCAACCTTATGGTTATGACCTAAAATTTCAGAATAAATTAAAAAATGACAAGTGGCAAAAAGGTTTAGGGTTGGATACAATGCTCTATTATCAAATTACTCAACCTAAAGATTTAGATATTCTGTATTTGGAAACTCCAGATAACCAGACTCAATTTGCAGCCTTTGCCATGCGTTTGGGGAATATTGAAAGTATCTACTACATTAAACTGGATGGTCAGCTGGTGTATGCATATACCTCAGATGTTGAAGTACCTTTTTCTTTCAAAGCCAAGGAGGGGTTTCACAGTATACAAATCCGCACATATTCTGAACTGATTGAGGTGGATTCCATTTATTTTGAAAAAGGGGAAAAGACGGTAATCAGCATTGCTAAAAATGCAGTCGACCCAAGAATCTATCGCAAGGAACTCAACACCGAGAAATATAATAACCGCTTATCAGCCAAGGAAAAAGATTTAATCGCTAAACATACGTTTCGACTTCAAATGTCCTACGCCAAAAATCTGACCGTGAGACAGGGGGCAACAGACTTTTCTATAAACCAGAATTACCGTCATGAAATTAATGTAGCTCCTGTTGTGGAAGACTCGATAAGCATTATCACAGAAGACAAAATTTACCACCTGTTATTTGAGCCTAGTTACATTTACCAGGTTACCGATCAACAGGTTTTTAAAAAGGAATTGACTGGTAGCAGTATGAACTTCAGGCATACTGCTGACCTTGGACTCTTTGATTTCTTAGCCCTTAAAGGAGCTGAGACTGGTTTAAATGCACAACTCGATTATGGTATCATCATTACTGATGAGCTTGATCTCAAAAACCTAAACCTAAGCGAGACACAAGGCATACTTTCCATATATCCACCAGAAGACAAAAAAGAGTTGCTCAAAGCGGCCTATATCAGACCGTTGCGATCAGATACACTCTTCACCAAATTGAATCGTTTTTTTACTGCTGAATTAGATAGTGGTACATATCAGCTGGTCATTTTGTATACTGACAGCACTTTCATAGAAGAGGAGGTAGTCGTTAAAGCCCAAGGATTAAACGTAGCAGCCCCTACGCTTTCGAGCCTAAAATCTATAAGTCTATTTAAAGGTAATTCGCTTGATACCGATGTACCTGTAAAAGAAACCATTTCACCACTTGTTCTCAAAATACCCACTGCGAAGCCTAATCTAACAGGGTTTATTTCAGGTAGAGTTATAGATGGTGATGATAGCCTACCCTTACCGCAAGTAAGCATATACTTCAAAGGGACTACAGTAGGCATGCCGACAGGTCCTGATGGCCGTTTTCTCCTACCCATTACTAATAGTAGCGCGGTGTTGGTTGTTAGATTTCTGGGCTACGTTCCACAAGAAATTGAGATTGGTAATAATACTGAAATTGAGATTCAATTAGCCATGGACGTGACCTCTCTCGAAGAGGTTATTGTAACCGCGCAAGGTGTATCGAGAAACGTTAGTAATAATTCCGAACCTTCCAACCTGAATAGTTTACTGATGGGTAAAGTGGCTGGGGTACAGGTTACAGGAGCCTATGGATACAGGGAAGATTATCTTTCCATGACCATCAGGGGTCAGTCAAGCACTTCGGCATTAAATTCACCACTCATCGTTGTAGACGGTGTAATAGTCGGCAGCATGGATAATATTGACGCTGATTCCATATTGGAAACTTCGGTTTTAAAGAAAAGCGCGGCCACTGCCATTTATGGGGTACGCGGGGCAAACGGTGTACTATTAATCACAACAAAGAATGGCCCAGCCAAACAGAGTCAAAGAAATACTACCGCGGATTATAATCAGCCGGCATCAGCCAGTAGCATTCGTAATAACTTTAGAGACTATGGTTTTTGGATACCCACTGCAAAAACTAATAAAAAGGGCGAAGTAACCTTAGTAGTGTCCTACCCTGATGATATTACCTCATGGCAGAATCACTTTCTTGCCATGACACAAAATGGTAAAACCGGGCAATTAGAGACAACGACCAAGGCGTTTAAACCAATCAGCGCACGGCTTTCTATACCTCGCTTTTTAATCAAGGGGGATACTTCTTCCATCTATGGCGAAATCTCCAACTTTACAGGAGATAGTAGCATAGTTGATCGAACGTTTATGATAGATGAGGAGGTTTTCAACCTAGGTAGTAAGCCCGTGATACAAGGGCATGTTGATAGCTTGAATATATTTGCGCCTGATGCAGATAGTCTAGAAATATCTTACCTCTTTGAAGCTAAAAGCGGAAATGATGGAGAAAGGAGAAATCTCCCCGTTTTAGCAAAAGGAATGCAACAGACCATAGGAGCCTTCCATATTTTAGAAAACGATACAACGCTGCTTCTTAAGCCTTTAGAAAATCATGGTAAACCTACCCTCACTATTCTATCAGACATGAGAGGATTACTGCTTCAAGACATCCGCGAGTTACAAGAATATCGCTACTGGTGCAATGAGCAAAAGGCCTCTAAGCTGATGGCACTATTGGCAGAAAAGCAACTATTGGATAAAACAGATCAAAAATTCAAGAAGAATAGTGAGATCATGCGCCTCATCACAAGAATAAGAAAGTCTAAAGCCAGTAGTGGCGGTTGGGGCTGGTGGGAAAACATGAGACCTTCCACTTGGGTATCTAACCATGTAACAAGGGCGATGCTCTTGGCTCAATTTTCAGGGTATAACACAAAAACTGACCTGAAAGAAAGCACCCGTTACCTTACTGAGCAGCTGCCATTACTTCGTAGTACTGAGTTAATAGAAACAATGCATGTATTATTAGATGTTGATTCGAGCCTAAGTTTGAACATGTACCTGCCAGTCATTGAAGATGATAAAAACCTGTCCAACACTGATAAGGTACAGTTCATGTATCTAAAACATCGCTTAGGGGAAGCATTCAAAATTGATTCACTCATGGCTTTTAGAAGAGCGTCTGTGAAGGACGGTATTTTCTTCGAAGGTTCAGAGCAGGATTTCCGCTCAGGGAATATTATCACTACCATAGCTGCCTACCGACTATTAAAGTCACTGGGAGGTTATGAAAATGACTTGACAGAAATGAGAGAATACCTCATGCTGAGCAGAAGCAACGGAGTAAAAAGAAACACCTATGAAACTGCTCATATCATCAATACAATAGGTAGTGACCTGAGTAGGGCCTATTTTTCTGTCAATATTTCGCTGAATGGGCAAAAAATTGATGCCTTCCCTTATCAGGTTACCTTGGAAGACTCCTCACCCATCACTATCACCCAAAACGCTGAAACACTCAGCTACCTGAGCCTATCGCAAGACTTTTGGAATGATGAACCCTTGACCAGTGCCAACCTAGGACAAATCCAAACGACCTTTATAAACGACAAGGGGGAGGAGATCGATAGTCTTGAAAAAGGAAAGTTCGTAAAACTAAAGCTTCGCATTAACATCACAGAAGAGTTAAGTTTTGCCATGCTGGAAGTACCCATACCTGCAGGAACCTTGTATAGTGATAAACCTCAAGCCTTCAATCTCAACCAATACCGAGAGTATTTTAAGGATAAGGTTAGTTTTTACTTTGAAAGTCTGAGCCCAGGAATTCATGAATTTGAGATTCCCTTAGTAAGTCAGTTTGCCGGTAATTTTAATTTAAACCCCGCTCAACTATCGCTTATGTATAGGCCGCTATTGAGTTCCAATAATGAATCGAGAAGGGTAGTGATCCGATAAGTCTTTTCTGAACTATTTATCTGTTCTGAATATAGTGATTGGTACAGAGCGTTATAACCTAATTCAGGACGGAGAAGTACCAAGAGTATTAAGCAGAAGAGTTCGACTACTAGGCCGCATGTATTGGTAAAAGCTTTAAAATAAAAAAGTGGTCATGATCACGCTTCATTAATACCTAGTTCGCGGTGCAGGTTGGTCTCTCTTTACTATTCTAGTATCCCACACTCGTAATGCATAAAAGGAGAGGTCGTGTGGAAGCCATAAACCTTTCTTTATAACCACATTTAGAGATCCCCTAAGGGACATTAGCAATAGCAGGGAAATCTCACAAGGGCAACTTGCTGAACAAACTCAACTGCCTTGACTCTACCCTGTTTACAGATACGGGCGTAAACAGACCCTCCTGCCTGTGGATGTAGTAAAAAGCCAGCCGATACTTGCCAGTTTCCACGGATGACCTTGTCGATGGAGTGGGTACGGAAACGGCAAAAGACCAGCTTGTTTCTAAGCGGGTCTTTCTGCTCTATTTCATTTACTGTTTTACCTCAGGACAACAGAAAGGCCTCGAAGCAGCAAAGGAAGCTTCAAGGCCTTTTTCTGATAATTGGCGACTCTCTACTCTTCTTTCAAATAGCTAATGGGATTAGACCTGAGCGCTTTAAACAATTGTGAAAACACTGTGAGTACGGCTACTGAAAGTACCGCGACCACTGCCGTAGCGCCAATCGTCCAGCTGAAATCAGTTTTATAGGTGTAGTTGTTCAGCCAGTCAGTCATTACGATTATGGCAACGGCTAGTCCCACAGCGGTACCGGTCAATAGCAACCCGATGTATTTGAATAAGTAAAGCCTAAAAATGTGCTTAGCATTTGCGCCTAGAACCTTTCTCACACTTACGTCTTTCATTTGTTGACGAATTTGGTTGCCAACAAAACCCATCAGCCCTAGACAAGAAAGAAAAATAGCAGCAACAGCACCCACTTGGGCTATTTTCTTGATGTTCGCCTCTAATGCATATCGATTGGCGATATCATCCTCTACAAATCCAAAGCTAAATGGATAAGGCGAGAAATACTTTGCATGGATAGTTTCCATTTGCTGGATTTTATCCTGGTTGATTTCAGCTAATTTTACAAACGTATTGTATTCCAGCAGCAAATCGCCCATCCACATGACTAATGGATCTACACCTGATCTTAACGATTCAAAATTGAAGTTTTTCACTACACCAACAATGATCGGCTTTTCGAACTTGCCATAGTTGAAATTGATCTGTTTACCTATCGGGTTTTCGAGCCCTGTCTTTTTTAAGAAGGCCTCATTGACGATTACTGAACTCGTAATGTCGGTAGCAATTTGACTGTCAAAATCTCTACCCGCTACTATTTCAATTCCCATGGTCTGAATATAGCTAGGGTCTATTCTTGCATGGCGAACTATGACATCGTTGCCATCTTCGTTCTTATATGAAGTGCCATTAAATCCGGAACCAATACTTACGCTTTCAACACCAGCGATTTTATTTAAATCATTCCTAAATCCTTCTTTGGCCTGAGGGTCATTGATGGGCCTAAATATCCTTACTACGTTGTCTCCAGAATACCCTAAATCGTGATTGAGTAAAAAGTTAAGTTGGTTATTCATGGTTAGCATTCCGGTTATTAAGAAAGCGGAAATAGCAAACTGTAAAGTGATAAGGCCCTTTGCCAGATGGTTTTTACCTCCCAATTTTGAAGTTCCTTTTAATCCACTTATTATTTTATATCGAGATAATAATAGGGCGGGGTATATACCAGAAAGTAGTGTCACGGTAATTAATAGGATGAATCCACCCATCAAAACTTGACTGCTAAAAATAATGTCTACCGAATAGGTCTTGTTTGCATATTCAGCGAAGCCGGGTAGCATCAAGGAAATGAATGCAATAGATAATAACAGCGCTAAGAAAGCTGAAATAAATGCCTCAACCACAAACTGTTTGAAAACTGAGGTTTTCTCAGCACCAAATACTTTTCTTAATGCAACTTCTTTGAGTCTGACGATGTAATTGCCTACCGCAAAATTGGCATAATTGACACAAGCGATCAACAGGCAGAAAATGCCAATGATAGTAACAATTATAATTAGCTCATTGTCGCCTCCTGCTTCAACACCATTGCCGTTACTGTAGCTTGCATTGAGGTGGATATCCTTCAAGTTTTGCAAACCTAAACGCACTTCCATTTCATCCATTGCTGAATTTTTAGCAAAGACTTGGTTGATTTTTTCGATGACAATTTCGGATGTAGTATTCGGATCAATTTGGAAGAAGCTATTCATATTGATATCGAACCAAATCTTCGTCCTTTCTTCATTGGCCGAAGCCCAGCTAGAGAATGGAAATATAATTTGAGGTCTTACAGATGTGTTTAATGGGAAGTCTTTATAAATCCCAATCACTTTTAAGGTTTGCTCCTCAGACTGATTAATAATCGTTATTTCTTGTTGACTGATATTTTTGCTGATACCATACCTTTCAGCAGTGAATTCAGAGATCACTACTGAAAGTGGATCAATAAAGGTCCCAGGATTACCTGCTATAAAGTCAACAGAGAACATATCAAAGAAGTCAGGATCCACATAGTGGAATGACTCGTTTTGAAAATCACCTTTGACCTGGACTAAAGTTGTTCCACTTTTAAACCTACTGCTTTTAATGATCTCAGGAATTTGATTGGGAAATTCTTCTCCCATCAAGTATGATGAACCAGCGAAGCTATCTGAACGATCTCCCATACTTATATCTGCTGTAGGGCGATATATATCATTGGCATTGGCATAAAACCCATCGAAGGATTGCTCATCCGTAACGAAAATGTAGGCTAACCAACTGATGGCTATTCCTAGGGCAAGTCCGAGTATATTGAGACCAGAGTATCCTTTAGTTTTCCATAGGAATCGAATCCCTATTTTGAAGTAATTTTTGATTAACATGACGCTGTTGTTTTGAGTTTGAACTTTGATTTTAAAATATCTCAGGCACCTAAAAACCTCGAAAAGGTATTTTCTGCGAGCATATGCGAGCCCTTTTTCAGCAGCGCGCCACTGAAATGCTTCATATAAATCTCCTTCCACTTCTTCGACCAAATCAGTGGGGCAGACAAATTGTAATAGACGTAAAGCCCATTTAGGAGGACTCTTAAATGAGGCCATCCTGTAATGATGTTTTTGGTACAAGAGACCACATTCCCAATCTACGTTCTTGTAGTGCCTTAGCTATGCGATAGCCCGCAGAGGTTCCTTGGTAGTATCTTTTTCGCTTGCCTCCTCGTTCTGGAGTTGACTCGCCAAAAGCGGATTTTACAAGGCCCTTTTTCTCGAGCCTTTTGAGAACAATGTGTATAGCAGGAAGTGAGATGGTTTGACTAATATGCTTCTCGTAGACCTTCGCCACCTCAACTCCATAGCTTTCTTCTTTCATCAATACAATCACTAAAATCGTCTCTTCCAGTGATCCGAGTGAAAATTCGCCCATATAATTAATATTTGTTTAAAATATAGACGCAAATATAATTAACATTTGTTTACTTAAAAAAACAACTGGAGTGAATCGTTTTAAAAGTGTATTGAAATGCCTAGAAGACAACAGATTTGTCACCT
>JBLIES010000038.1:0-21350 GCA_047633135.1 Roseivirga sp. | reverse complement strand
TTCATTAAGCTAGGGCCTTTATGGTCAGGCTTATATGGATCAACGAACCAGTTTGAGTAGCCATCATTAGTTTTTGAAATCACTTCTTCTCTCAGTAATTTCTTATTGATAAACGAATCTCGAATGCCTGACAGATCAAGTTCTGGTGCCTGAACTTTCACCACAAAACTACACTTGGCAAAGGGAACAATCAGAGAAGTTAAATAGGTAGAGCCGCTGGGCTTCTGAGGGAATTTCAAAATGGTACGGATGCACTGAATATCATGTAAATAGACCAATTCTACTTCTATAAGCGCTCCTTTTGCCGATGATATGGCATTTCGATAGTATTGTCTTAAACCGTCAATGTCGCTTAGGGAAGGAATATCGGGTTCACCTCCAAAAAAATTAAGAGAGATCTCCATGGTGCCATCGGTATCCCCCCATTTCTTTGTAGTCTTGGTGGCATCTCCTTCAACCCAGTCTTCGGTTGGGAGCGATACAGCTTTGATGTCCGGTCTACTCCAATTGAAAAGTTTGATCATAAGGCGTACAAATATCTACTCTAACACGACTTTCATAAAATAGTGCGTCAAATAGGTTGATTTATTCCACATGATCAGCGTGTTTGGCTTAAAGGGTATCAATTTTGGCTTGCAAGGCACTTTTGAACTGTAGGCCTCGTTGCAAACGAGGATGAGTTGAGATTTGCAGTATCCTCGTTACAAACGAGGAGGAGTGTACAGCTTGTCATAAGAACTTCTAACAGCGGTTTGCACAGCACATGATTAATGCTCAATTTGTCTAAAAAATTAACAATATGAATACTCCTTTTCATTTGGCCTTTCCCGTAAAGGACATAGCATCAACCCGTTCCTTTTTTGGCGATTTATTGGGTTGCGAAATCGGTCGCTCAACTGATAAATGGATTGACTTTAATTTCTTTGGACACCAATTAAGCGCTCATGTTAAGCCTGATGAGTTGACGCAAGCCAAAGCAAACGAAGTAGATGGAAAGAATGTGCCTGTAAGACATTTTGGCGCCATCTTAGAATGGAATCAGTGGCATGAATTAGCCGATAAATTAACCAAGCATGGCATTGAATTCGTGATTGAGCCTTATATCCGATTCAAAGGAGAAGTAGGCGAACAAGCCACCATGTTCTTTCTAGATCCAAGCGGAAATGCCTTAGAATTCAAAGCCTTTCAAGACACTAGCCAGATTTTTGCAAAATGACATCTACTAAAATTTACTGCTTACTCGCCTTTAGTCTTTTCTCACTCTTTAGTCTTAAAGCGCAAGATGATTACCTACTGAAAGCCGATCGTGTTTTCGATGGTTTTGAAAGTCATGCCGATTGGGTGGTTGCAGTCAAAGGAAATAAAATCACCTATGTTGGAGCCAATTATAAAGGAAAAGCCAACGAAACAATTACGCTCAAAGGCAAAACGCTTTTGCCAGGTTTAATTGAAGGGCATTCCCACATTTTATTGCATCCATACAATGAAGTTTCATGGAATGATCAAGTGCTGCGCGAATCCGTGGCAGAGCGTTCCGCAAGGGCGGTAAATCATTTAAGGGCCTCCTTAATGGCCGGAATTACCACCATGCGTGATTTGGGTTCTGAAGGTGCTGGCTATGCTGATATTGGCTTAAAGCAAGCGGTAGAAAAAGGTGTTGTGCCAGGGCCGAGACTTTTGGTGGCGGGTAAAGCAATTGTGGCCACCGGTAGTTATGGGCCAAAGGGTTTTCACGAAGGAGTCGAAGTGCCGCTAGGTGCAGAAACTGCGGATGGCTTTGATGATTTAATTCGAGTGACCCGAGATCAAATTGGTCATGGTGCTGATTTTATTAAAGTGTATGCCGATTATCGTTGGGGGCCAAATGGAACTGCCGAAGCGACATTCACCGTGGCAGAACTTAAAACCATCGTAGAAATTGCCGAGTCTAGCGGGCGTTATGTGGTGGCACATGCTTCTTCACCAGAAGGAATGCGCAGGGCCATCGAAGCGGGTGTCGAAACGATTGAACATGGCGATGATGCCACTTTAGAGATATTCAATTTAATGAAAGCCAAAGGCATTGCGCTTTGTCCGACTGTTGCGGCAGGCGATGCGATATCTCAATATGGTGACTGGAAAAAAGGAATTGATCCTACTCCTGCTCGTATTTTGGCTAAACAAGAAAACTTTAAAATGGCCTTATCATCTGGCGTCAAGATTGTTTTTGGGGGTGATGTTGGCGTTTTTACCCATGGAGATAATGTGCGCGAATTAGAGCTGATGGTGGAATACGGAATGAATACTAAGGCAGCCTTGATTTCTGCCACTTCGGCCAATGCAGAGCAATTTCACTTGAACACACTAGGCCAATTGAAAGCAGGTTTTCTAGCTGATATTATTGCCGTTGAAGGAGATCCGATGAAGGAGATTTCTGCTTTGCGAAAAGTGGGCTTAGTGATGAAAGACGGAAAGATTTATAAAAGGGATTAAAAATGAAAAAGGCGCTTTTTTTGGTAAGTCTGTTTGTGTTAATAGGTTGTGAACCTAAAGAAAATCAACAACAAGTTGCACAGACAACTAAAGAGATTTTCAAAACTGACAATGCACCGACTCAACAATTGAATGTCGCTTTTTTAGCCATTAATGGAGTCTATAACTCCGAGTTGATGGCGCCTTTTGATATTTTTCAGCATACTATTTTTCATACGGAGTTCGGGATGAAGACTTTTATTGTTGCTCCGACAAAAGAAGTGATTACTACGTTTGAAGGCATTCGAATTTTGCCGGATTATGATTTTAAGGATGTACCTAATATTGATATTTTGGTGGTGCCTAGTGCAGAGCACAACATGGGTTCAGATTTGGAAGACGCACGATTGATCGACTTTGTGAAAGAAAAAGGAGCCTCTGCCCAGTTCATCATGTCATTATGTGATGGGGCCTTTATTTTGGCAAAGGCAGGTCTTTTAGAGGGGGTAAAATGCACGACATTCCCCAGCGATATTTCAAAATTCAGGGCTACTTTTCCTCAATTAGATGTTTATGAAAACGTCAGCTTTGTGCATGACGGCAAAGCGATTACTTCATCAGGAGGGGCTAAATCTTATGATCCCGCGCTTTATTTGGTAGAATACCTGTATGGTAAAAACGCAGCCGATGGAGTGGCTGCAGGCTTGGTGATTGATTGGAATGTAGGGAGTATAAAGTCTATAATTCCTCCTCAATAAATCAATCTTAATTTGAGTATTTGGAGACTGCCTAAATGATAAACCTTCCAAAAGCTTTTATTCAGAGTCGAATTAAGGGCATAAAAGTATCAACTTTTGGAGGGGTACCGCTAAATAATTAAGCAGTAAAGTAATCTTCTAAATCTTTCAAAGTCGATTCATTGGTTTCGATGTCTTTTTGAACCTTCCCTTTTTCTAGCAAGACAATCCTTTCGCAAACCTCGGTCACGTGATTCAAATCGTGGCTCGAAATCATCAAAGTCACATCCTTTTCTTCCTTCAGTTTTTTAAGGATTACTTTCAATCGGATTTGGGTAGTAGGATCAAGATTGGCAAAAGGTTCATCTAACAAAATAATTTCAGGATTACCCATTAGGGCAGCCACAACACCTACTTTCTTCTGATTTCCCTTAGACAAATCACGGATGTACTTTTTCTTTCCTCTGATTTCATCATTAAAAAGGTCGTCAAATTGGTTCAAGAACTCTTGTAAATCGCCAGCGGAGTAATTGTGCAAAGAAGCTACAAATTCAAAGTACTCATCAGGAGTCAAATAGTCGATCAAAAATGATTCATCGAGGAATGAGCCTGTGTAGTATTTCCAATCTTCGGTAGAATTCACGGCAATGCCCTTCGATAAAACCTCACCCGAACTTGGGCGAATGAGGTCTAATATCATTCGAAAGAAAGTGGTTTTACCTGCGCCATTATTGCCTACTAAACCAAAGCTTTCGCCCTTGGCAATGTGCATTTCAGGAATATTGACCACCTCAACTCCTTTATAGCTCTTCGAAAGTCCTTTAACGTCAATCATTTTTTATCTATTGTGCCCTAAAACTAGCGGCAGTTTTATATCTATTTTCCACGAATGCATTGGTCAACCCAGCGAGCATTTTGTTTCTGAAGGCAAAACCAATTAAACCCAACACTCCAGTTAACGCAAGACCCAAATCCTCGTACCCGAGTAGTAATAAAGGAGCATAAAGGATGTACGGCAAAATCATAATAGGAATCATAATTAGGAACTGTGCGGCACCGATCCCTTCATAATTAAAAGCAGCACCTTTATTCAGGTCAATTTTCTTTGGGCTGTACATGGCGATACGCATGACGGCAAAAACATTGATGCCGATGTTGAAAAGGTAGGCCACAAGGTTGATCAGAATGATTTTCCAACCAAAATAGCCGTAGGCCAATGAAACCGTAAAAGCGATGGTTGATGCAGCAACGAAAAGCCAATATTTTGCCTCAATATGTTCTCTAAAGGAGACTTTTCGGGTCAATATAAAATCGAAGTAGCCACTTTCCCAACTCAATAAAAATTGACCATAATTAATGAAGAAAATACCAGTGATAAATACACCCGCGAAGACGAAGATAAATTCCATTTCTTGATAGGTATCATTGGTATAAAAGAGGAGACCATAAAACAATAAGAACCCACTCATTATGAGGGTATTTCTAGGCCTTTTATGTCTAATAATCAACTTCAATTCGAGGGCTATCAGTTCACCAATTCTTCCAAATCGTTTTAGGAAGGCAAAGTCACCTGCAATCTTGTTTTGTGCTTTTTTAGTGGCTAACTCTTCAGGGTAAGTATTATTGAAAAGGAAAGTAAAATTCAATCGGTATAAACCGAATGCTAAAATAACCACCGCAATAAAAACGAACGGCTGACTGACAACAAAGCCAAAAACAACACTTGAAATGCTCGATAATGAGAGTATGTCAAAATAATCAAGGGCGATAATTCCTGCGAAGAATGCTAGTAGGCCAATGAATAGATTAGGAACATCATTCAATTTCTTTTTGAGATAGATTGTCAAAAAATGATTGCACATTGAAATAGCGATCAATGTGACGATCCAGCCCAGGGCACTTATTGCGTCATTTTCGGCTGCAATTCTTAAAATTGAAAAGGGTAAGAAAAGTAAAATAGCCAATAAGTTAAAAACACTCAGGATGCTCTTGCGGAGCATAAAATGAATGATTTTACTCTTCTTAATGGGCAGGTGTAAGTAGGGCTGTATCTGTAGAATCGGTACATTCTGAAGGAAAAACCGAATGAAGAACTCAAATAGGAAGTAATAAATTATCAGTCCGTTGATAAACTCAATTGGATTATCGTCTGGAAAGAATTTTCCAACCAAAGTATTCATCGCGGCACCCAAAATGAGTACATACGAGAGCATCATTAAGGCGGCAAACCCTAAGAAGAGATTCGCTAAAAAATTCTTGGCCCATACTGGTGACCTCAGTTCTTGTTTCCAAATTTGAGATATCAGTTGTTGAATCATTGGTTTAATTTAAGCTTTTGTCCAAAGCTAAAATGGAATAAAGTATGGCGTGTGCGGCCCTAACATAGAATGTTTTATTTACATTTTCATAGTCATCTGTTGACTTGTGATAGTTTGAATGATCTTCTACTCCGAAATAGAGAAAAGGAATTCCGCTGCTATGGAAAGGGCCATGGTCCGAAGAATATGTCCAATCATCTTTCCCTAAATCTGGTGTATCATGCCCGAACAAAAGCTTAAGCGGAGCCACGTCTACTTTTTGGATGATCGATTTTAGATTGGGATTGTGATGAGTACCCGCAACATACAACTCGTTTTTATCATTCATACTGATCATGTCCATATTAACATTTAGAATAATGGCATCAACCGGGACTGAAGGGTCTTTTAAAAATGCTTTGGCACCTTGTAGGCCCATTTCTTCACCATCGAATGCAGCAAAGACCATGGTATGTCTGGGTTTGTATCTTTTAAAATACTCCATCATTGCGAGCATTGCGGCTACTCCAGAAGCATTGTCATCAGCTCCGTTGAAAACCTCTCCGTTGATTATACCCAAATGATCATAGTGGGCAGAAATCACTATGGCTGTCTCTAGGTCTCCTTTAATATAGGCGAGCACATTTTCGCCTTGAATGGTATCTCCTTTGCTATTGGCAAATTCGAACGGATGACGAAATCCCTTTTGAAGACTTTTGGCCTTTACATCTTTCATTTGCCCTATGATGAACCTGCGAGCAGACTCCGCTCCTGCCGATCCTGTTTTTCTACCCTCTGCTTTATCGTGAGATAGTTTGCGTAAATCTTCAAGCATTAGATCGGCATCTAATTCTGATTGGCCATAGCTGAGACTTGTGCCAAAGAGTGCACAAAAAATTAAGGATAATAAGAGAATATGTTTTTTCATATTTAATCGGTTACTTGAATATTTTGTTGATAGGACTTTCAATAATTGAGAGTTGCTTCGTTTAAAATTAGTGAATTGACAAGTAAGTTTTGAGACCGACAATATATAATTTTATTTTACTATTCAGCTTTAATTGCTTGCCACTCATATCGCAGCAAGGTGCTGATGTTTTGTTCAAGCGGCTACAGATGAACGAAGCGTTTAACCCTCCTCAAGATATCCTAAGTGCTAAGTCTATTGTGTTGATAGATGTACCAAAGGGGTTGCTGCAAGATGAAAGGATTAAGGTAGCCGATAGATTACAATTATTTTTTGCAGAAACAGGGATCGATGCTGTAATGTATTATGGGGTTCCTGCCTTTAATTCACTCAGCGGAATGGTGGAGCAAATACCTAGTGCTTTGCTCAAGCGCGACATTAAGAATCTTATTTTTCTTTCGGTATTAGAGCCAGAAAAGGACTTTGTTTTAGGAATGGGTCCTTTTAATGAAGGAGGTAATTTTTACGATAAGGGCAGTGCTTTTTGGATAAGGAGAACAACTAATTTAGAATTAGTTTTTGATGAATTAAGGTTGCTTTTTAAAACGGGTGCCTTCCTAAGGACTAACTTATTGGTGAGTAACACTGCGGAGTTTTTTGAACCTGTCGTCTCAGGTTTTCGGCAAGCGTACGCGACCTTACCCCGAGAGTTTGAAGGAAAGAAGATAGCCATTCCGCTGATAGATGACAACCCACTCTCGGCACCAAGTGCTTTAAAATTTAGTCCAACTGCATTAATGGAGCCAAATGAACTTGTTAAAGTAGAAAAGGAGAGAAAATTGAGGATGGAGGGCTTGACTAAAAGCGATTCCATTTTGTTCGAGGTGGTTAATGTGACCAATAAAAATGATACTGAACTCCGTAGGGCTGGTTTTGATTATGTGCTCCACTATATAGCTGCCGAAGCGCCCAACGTTTATCGTTTTTTACCCTTTAAGGGTAGAAAAGAGGATCAAACGGGAGTGCTGTATAAATTCTTCTTACGTGATGTGCGCTCTAATAATGCCTACTTGGGGGAGTCTTGGGATGCTAGCTTAAATTGGAATGAAGCCTTGAATTCTTTTATCGCTCAAATCGATCAAGTAAAGGCCAAAAAAGGCAACTGATCATCTTTTTCGTCCTTCGGTATATTTAGCCAACCATAAGGGTGTAATATTCTATATCTTCCTTTTTTCAACTAAAATTCAAAATAATGAAGATCATATCATTTTTAGGGATGCTCTTGTTTGCTGTAACGGCACTCGCACAAAATACGCAGGTAGACTATGAATCCATCTACAAAATCAAAGACGAAGGTTTCAACAATAGCCAAGTGATGGATATTGCATGGAACCTGACTGATAGAATTGGTCCAAGACTCACCGGTTCTGAAGGGCTAAAAAAGGCGTATGATTGGACCGCTGCCAAATACAAGGAATGGGGGCTTACAAATGTGGAAATTGACCCGTGGGGAGAATTTGGAAATGGCTGGGAGATTGAAAAATCTTATGTAGCCATGAAGGTTCCTTATTATCAAGCCATGATTGGCATACCGAAGGCATGGACACCAGGCACCAATGGATTGATTTCCTCTGAAGTGGTCTACATCGAAGTAAATTCTGAAGCAGATTTAGCCAAGTTCAGAGGTCAATTAAAAGGTAAGATTATAATGATGCCAACCTCAACAGAGGCGGAAAATCAGTATGAGGCAGATGCTCATAGAACAACAGAGGACGAGTTGGAAGCCATGACATCGATGACGATAAGAGGTGGTGGCAGCAACAATAATGCAAGTCGTTATGCTGAATACCGAAGAGCAAATAACTTGAGAAGGGCAGCTTACGACATGCTGAAAGAAGAAGGTGCCGCTTTAGTGCTCGCAACGAACCGTGGTGGCCAAGGTACTTTCTTTACTTCAAATGGTGCCAGAAACGATGCAACTGCTTTGCCAGAAATCGAGATGTCACCTGAGCATTATAACCGTATGGTACGACTTCTGAAAAAAGGAGAAAAGGTAATGGTAGAGGCGGAAACAAAGACGAGATTTCTTACTAACGATACCAAAGGGTACAATGTACTTGGAGAAATTCAAGGGTCAGATGCTGCGCTGAAGGACGAAATCGTAATGGTGGGTGCTCATTTAGATTCTTGGTTTGCGGGAACAGGGGCTACTGATAATGCAGCAGGTTCTGCGGTAATGATGGAAGTAATGAGAATCTTGAAGGTATCAGGTGTTCAACTTAAAAGAACCGTAAGAATCGGACTTTGGAGTGGCGAAGAGCAAGGAATCTATGGGTCTAGAAATTATACTCAAAATGTTTTCATGAATGATAAAAAGCCGAATAGGGCGCATGAAAAATTCTCTGCTTATTACAATATGGACAATGGTACGGGCGCCATTCGAGGTATATATTTACAAGGGAATGAGGCAACCAAGCCTCTTTTTGAAGAGTGGTTTACGCCATTCCATGAAATTGGAGCGAATACCGTAACAACAAGGAACACAGGCGGAACAGATCACTTGGCTTTTGATGGAATTGGCCTTCCTGGTTTCCAATTCATCCAAGACCCCATTGCTTACAATACTAGAACACACCATTCCAATATGGATGTTTACGAGGCGCTAGAGGAGGTAGACCTTAAAAAGAACGCTGTAATTATTGCCGCTTTAGTGATGCAAACGGCAAATATGGACGGCAAAATGCCTAGAAAACCAAAAGTGTTTTAGTCCACCGAAATAATATTGAAAAGGCTATTCTTTAGGCTTTTTGTTTGCTCTGATTATGGAGAAACAGAATACTGAAGAGTAGCTTTTTTGGTTAATAGAGATCAGGATTTAGGAAGGGGATTAAGGCCAATATTACTGCGGGTTCATAATAAGAAGCCCGGTCGATGAGGTCATTCGTTAAAATGCCAACCGCACCATTGGTCTGCTTTGAATTCGAACGGCTAAACACCATGTCATCAGCGAGGCCTAATTCAATGCCTTGGTTGACTAATTCAGCAATTTTAGCGGGCAAAATAAATGACGCAGTTTTAGCCTTGCCCACTTTGGTTTTTGACAGAATGTATACCCAAGCAAACGCATACATCTCTCCTTCAGTGTTTTGATCAATGCCACCCTCGATGCCTATCCAATAACTAGCCTCTTGGTTTACTTGCTTGGCATTGGTAGCGCGGTTCATGGCTCCTTTTAAAGTTTCTGAATCGCTCATTGGTTGTTCAGCCACATTAGAAGGAACAGAGACAGCTTCTATTTGAATGGTTGATTCAGGAAATGCTTGATGAAAGGCAGACCGAGAACAGTTTATCTTGACAGGATTTTTAGAAGCTACAATTATTTTGATCTCCATTATTGACCACCCTTTTCCTTTAATTTATTAAGCTTATCTTCCATTTTTAGGCGTTCGTAAAAAAATTTGAGAGCGATATTAACGTTCTTATCTCCTGGGATGATGGACTCAGCGTTTTCCATGTAAGGCAAAGCTTTGCGGGTCCAGTTATGGCCCATTTCTTCAACATCCTTGCCACTCACCATGTATTCTTCCTTATTCATAAGGTTTACTCTAACATAAATACGATTAGCTTGTTCGTTAAGCATTACGGCATAATTATAATTAGCCGTAAAGTCTTTTGGAAACTTATTCAAGTATATCTCATAATCTTCGGAGGCTAAATCGAAATAACGTTCAGATCTCTCAGGTAATCCATTGGTATAGGCTTCTTTGAAAATCCGATCGAACAAATCCGCTCGCCTTAACCGGAGCTCATAGTTATTTGGGTAGCGCTGAAGCACTGTATTCAATCGAGATTCAGCTTCTTCTAGTTTGTTGAGTTTAATTAATGCTCTTACTTCTTCGGCAATATAAGGCAGGTGATCTGGGTATTCAAAAATGGCCTCCTCTATTAAGTCTAGGATCTCTTCTAAAGGAGCGTTCATTGCTTGCTTACATAAAAACATCCTGTTATAGACTGTTTTGCTTAGCCGGGCGAAGCTCTTTATAGCCGTATAATACTTTATGGCTTTCTCATATTCCTGGGCATTTTGGGCACTGTACCCAGCGTAAATATATGCGGTGGTGTCTCGAGGTTTCGCCACTTGAGCAATTTCGAATGATCTAGCGGCCGACTTGAATTTTTGTGATTGATAGTCTTTGTATCCTATATTAATTCCGTCTGCCCATAAGATTTCTATCTGGTTTGAGGCTAAAATGTAAAGATTATCGCCAGGCTCTGTTAAAATCTTTGTTTTGTTATAACAAAGCACAATCTCTGAGGCTAAATCTTTAGGGTTACTTTTAAAGCTTTTGACTTTTGGGTCATCGCTTTTTAAAATTTCATGATAAATTCGACCTTGAGTATACCAGCCTCTAGCATTACTCTCCATTTCACCAGATTTAAAAGCTTCCTCGATTGTGGTTTTGGCTTGTATATAGTTCTTATCATTTAACATACCATTGGCTAAAGTCACGAGATCCTGAGAAAATCCAAGTTGACTGAAAGTAAAAAATAGTATAGTGATAAGTAGTCTCAATGTGGTTAAAGTGAACGTTAGGCCAAAATATAAAACTTCATAGAAAGGAGGGTAATTAATTCGTTAAGTAGTTGACTGTTTTTTCATATCTAATTTAAAGCCCTTTACATGTTTAAAATCGTTGTTGGGCAAATTTAGTCATAAAACACTAAGGTTCTAATCAGGGCCTACAAATAAATAGAACCAAAACAGTTAAATATATGAAAAAAAGGAGGTTTAAGTTTTCAAAAAAAACTCTTCAAAATCAAGAAAAATGATGGTTGGGTAGGCCAAATATACACGTTAAATAATAAGGGCTCGAATTGTTTCAAGCCCTTATTATTAAGTAGTTATTATTTCTTCCAGTTAGGAAGCCGTCCGCTTGTGATCGGTGCTCCCATTTGGTTAAGAATAGCGTCCATTTGAGTAAAAACGGGCATTAAGGATTTAATGGACTCCAAGATGGGTGTAAACTCGTCTGCAGCGATTTCATAATTTTTAATTGAAGTGCCTGTCACGTTAGAGGTTGATCCAAAAACATCGTAAAAGGCCTGTTGTGCCCTTTGTCCTGTACCGTACTCACCATCCAGGTCCAATTGGGTTAAGTTTCTGTCGCCATTCAAAGCCGTGTTGATGTCATTCACTTGTTTCTCCAAAGCCAATATTTGTTTCATTAAATCATTCGACTCAACAGCTGGGAAACCCTTACTGGCTGCTTTGTATTCGTTGATTTTATTATTCATTTGAGAGAGGACGCTTCGAGAGGAACCAACGGCTTGCATCAGTTTCATGGCTTTCTTTTTGAAGTTCGCCATGGCTGTCCAATCTTCTGCAGGAATTGTTCGGTTGTCCAAGTCTTTCACATTGAAGCTGATATCACTAGCCAGTTGACTTATTTCACCTTTAATATTCTGGGCGAAACTCAAAGTGTATTTACCCGGAACAACATAAATATTAGATGATGGAAGACTGCTTGTTGGGGAGGCCTGTCTCGCATTTACTTGACCAAAACCTTGATAGGTGAGGTCCCAATTGATTCGGTTTACGCCCTTTTTCATTGGACTTCTTATCTCGCTTACAATATCACCCGATTGATCTTTGATCGTAAAAATGAGGTAGGAAGGCAGTTCTGATTCTTCGGCTGCTAATTCTTCCAGTGTTGGGTAAGGAATAGGCAGGCCATTTTTGAAGGCTTCGGCTTCTTTTTTATTTCTCTCTGTCTTCAAACCAGTGACTCCTTCTTTCACCCAGTAAGTAAATGTTGCCCCTCTGCTGGGATTGTCTGCAGCAAAGTAAAGTTCTCCTTGAAATCCTTTATCACGACTTCCGAGGCTACCAATGGGTTGCCAAGTATTGAAGATCAAAGCATCTTTGACCGCGAATATATGTCCCGCTTTGGCTTCGAGGTCAGGGGTCATTTCTCTGATTGGGGAATAATCATCGAGTATATAAAAGCCCCTACCGAATGTTCCTAGCACGAGGTCACTTTCTCTTTCCTGAATCGCGATATCTCGTACGTTGATAGCCGCAGGAAGGCCAGCGGTAAGCTTTGTCCAGTTGGCACCTTCGTTAATTGAGGTATAAACGCCAAACTCTGTTCCGGTAAAAAGGATATTTTCTTTCACATGGTCTTGTTCTAAGGCGTAAACGGCTCCTTCTGGTAAGTTGGAACTGATGTTAGTCCATGTTTTGCCCTTGTCAGCACTCTTGAAAATATAAGGATTAAAGTCTCCACTTTTATGATTGTTGAATGCCGCATAGACAACATTGACATCATGCTTCGAAGCGATTAAATCATAAACGTATGTGTTTTCTGGGACACCATTAAATCGGTTGATTCTTCTCCATGTCTTTCCGCCATCTTCTGTCGTGCTGATTTGGCCGTCATCTGAACCTACATAAATTAAACCTTGCTGGATTCGAGACTCGTCTAGTGAAACAGCAGCGCCATATCGCGAGGTTGAACTATTTTTGGCGATGGCATCTATTGGCCAAATCTTACCCATAATGGGTAATAAGTTTCTATCAATATTTTGGTCTAATTCATCGCTTA
The DNA here is from genome assembly GCA_047633135.1 of Roseivirga sp. GTDB lineage: Bacteria > Bacteroidota > Bacteroidia > Cytophagales > Cyclobacteriaceae > Roseivirga. Next base: position 8,353 of record JBLIES010000038.1, on the reverse strand, counting down.
TCACTTCCCAGGAATCGCCTCGGTCAGTACTTTTGAATAGTTTGTTACCGCCAAAATAGATGGTTTTGTGATCGTGTGGACTCACCATCAAGGGTGCATCCCAGTTGAAGTTATATTGTTTTTCATTTTTTCGTGGTTTGGGCTTTATGCTCACCGCTTCTCCACTTTTTCTATCGAAACGAACAATACCGCCATTTTGAGACTGAGAATAAATAATGTTTGGATCTTCAGGGTCTGGGAACGATTCGAAGCCATCGCCTCCTTGCGTCACTATCCAATCTGAGCTTACAATCCCGTGGGCACTTAAGGTTTGAGAAGGGCCATGTAGACTGTAATTGTCTTGCGTTCCACCCATTACATTGTAGAAAGGGTATTCGTTATCTACAGACACTTTGTAGAACTGAGTGACTGGCAGATTGGTGAAGAATTTCCAGTTTTGCCCTTGATCGAAAGATTCATAAACGCCACCGTCACAACCTTCAAGCAAGTGGTCTGGATTTTTAGGATCTATCCAAATGGCGTGGTTATCCCAGTGCTTACTTTTTTCACCAAGGGGGCTAAAAGTTTTTCCGCCATCTTCTGTTACTTGGGTGAATGTATCCAGTAAATAAACTCTGCCCACATGAACAGGGTCAGCGACAATTTCTTGGTAATAATTCCCACTAGTGGAGGTTCCGCTCATTTTTTGCCAAGAGGCACCACGGTTTGTGCTCTTAAAAAATCCTCCTTGCCCTGACTGAGCCTCAACTACAGCATAAAGTACTTCAGGATCAGCAGGAGAAATGGCCATACCAATTCTTCCCTTGTCTCCCCCAGGAAGGCCTTTGTTGATCTTCTCCCAGTTTTTGCCTGCATCTGTCGAGCGATAGATTCCCGATTCTGGCCCACCACCTAAATAGGTCCATTGTCTTCTGCGCCTTTGGTGTGCAGTGGCATAGAGTATATCTGGGTTTCTTGGGTCGAAATGAATTTCGTTTACGCCCGTATGCTCACTAATTTCTAATACTTTGTTCCAAGTGTCACCGCCATCGGTGGTTTTGTACACTCCTCTGTCTCCGCCTGCACTCCAAACTGGACCATAAGCGGCCACATACACGACATCTGAATTTCGTGGATCAATAACGATCATGCCGATGTGCTCTGATTTTTTTAAGCCTACGTTTTTCCATGTAGCGCCACCATCTTCTGATTTATAAACACCATCGCCATAAGAGACAGACCGCTGATTATTATTTTCTCCGGTACCCACCCAAATTACACTATGGTTATTAGGGTCGATTTCGACTGTTCCAATAGAATAGGAGCCCTGCCCATCAAAAATAGGGGTGAAAGTCGTACCTGAGTTGGTCGTTTTCCATACGCCACCTGCCGCTGCTCCAACATAAAACTCACTAGCGTTCGAAGGATTCACCGCTATATCCGCAATACGACCAGAGGTTAATGCCGGGCCAATGCTTCTGAATTTTAATGAAGAAAGAGAATAGCCTTTGAGCGGATCATTGCTGTTGTCAGCCTCTTCTTTAACAGATTTTTTTCTTTGCGAAAATCCAGGATGGGCTAAGAAAACCAATAAGAGGATACAGATGAGAATAGGACTGAGGCGAGAGAGAGTCATTTTTGAAATTTTTTGGTGAAGAGTAAGATAGTTAGAATTTCTAAAAAGGGCATAATTAGGGTGCTCCACTTGTATAATGTTTTTATACAGCATATAGAAAAGCTGGATCTCTACGAAAAGGACTCTTATCTACTAAGGCTGAAAAAAAGGGGTTGAATTGCCTGTAAGCCGAAGTGGTCACAGTAAGTTGAAAGAGGTGTTGAGGTATTAGGCGTGATTCATTTGTTCGAGCTTTCGAAGGCAAGGTGTTTTTTACTGCTCAATCGAGGCCTGAATCTAGAACAGAGTGGACTTTTCTGGTTTAGTTTAGGTGTGTTTCACGTGGTCTTTCAGCCAATTATTCATTTCCCAAAGTGTAGGGATAATCGGTATTCAAGTCTGTTTTTCAAGCTTTTAGTTTATATAAATCTGATTGTTTAATCTTAAAGTTAAATCCTAATTTAGTTATCAATCGCTCGACCATTTCTTTAAACCATTTGTCGGCAAAAGGGGCTATAACAACCTCTTGTATTAACTCTTCTAAATCTACCTCAATGTGTTTATGAGTGAGCGGCTCTCTTGGAATTCCTTCTTTTATTACGTGTGGTATGGGCAAGTCAATGTGGAATAGCCTCAATTCTTTTTCGTGCTCAAAGCTTATTCGTTTATAATTGTATTGACTCAAACTTCCGCCTTTCCCACCAAAAAGTCTATTTTGGGGTTCAAACATTAAGTCACTAAATGTTACTTTGTCAAAGTCTCTATAATAGACTTTACTTACACTCACCTCATCGTTAGTATTCTCAAGACTTTTAATAATATTTGCAACTGTAGACTTTATAGCAATCCCATTATTGGTATTCAAGAATATTTTCCACATCGCATCGGATTGATGTTTATTGATGTGCCAACAATTTAGAAAGTAGAATTTTTTGGTCATAATTTCTAAGTCAAACATCTTATTAGTTTGCTTGTAGTCCTTCAATTGAAGTACACCTTCAAATGGGTCATCAAAATTATCAGATCGACAAAAAAAAAGTCTGCTACTTGAAATTAGGTCAACAAATTTTGTAAAATCAATATACCTCCAGACTATTGTTTCTTTTTCTGGGGTGTGAAACATTTGATCTTCCTTGTACATGGGTTTATATTCTAAATTTGTGCTTGCGATACTTTTACATCTTATTCACTGCTAATACACCTAAATATATCAAATTATATTCTCCTTACCCCAAACAAAAAAACCGCACTCTTTCAAGCGCGGTTCGGTATATTCAAATTTAGTTTTCAGTTACTTCTTGCTGTTAATGACTGCGCTTTCGGGTCGGCTTTTCGCAAAGGGGTATAGTTAAAGCTTTCCTTTGTTGGACTTAGTGCTAATTTTTAATTCCACAATTTTCCCATCTTTTGAAATAATGAGAGGACTGTTTTTCTGACGTTTAAACTCAAGAAGTTTTTTGTAAGAGTCTTCAAGCCCTTTACGAACTTTATTTTCAAGTTCCGTCAATTTATTCTCCATAATATTTCTGTTTTAGTTCAATCCACTTCTCTGAATTAATAATACTTATTTCATCTTTAGATCCTTTTGCTATAAAGTCAAAGTGTTCGTTGGAGTTATCGATTAACATCCAAGAATCAACAATAGGAACGTATCTATTAAATAAATTCTGCAAGCCGTTTTCAAATCTTCTTTCGATAACATCTGTCGGAATATTATGTCCGCCTTCAGTTACTCTTGTTTTTACCCTTCTTATGGCTAACTCCTTTGAGTTTAAGCACAGAAATAAGAGTATAACTTCATATCCTAATTCTTTTACTCTGAGGATTAGGGAATGGTAACTCTTGGTTGATAAGGTCGTTTCAAAGGCGAATGTTTTTTCCTTTTTAATTAACTCATCAATTCTATTAAGCATTAATCTGCCCGCTTGAAGCCCAACACTTTCTGGATTAAACGGAGAAAGTCCCTTTGCAATTTCATCTGCATTCACAAATTCATAACAGTCAAAAATTTCAGGTAAAATAGTATACGATGCAGTTGTTTTTCCTGCTCCATTTGGCCCTGCTATGATGTAGAGTTGTTTCATGAAGAAACAAAGATACCGAACTTTAAATGAATTTCGGGAGTCAGTTGTTGTATCGCATTTGCTATAAAGCAAAAAAACCGCACCCTTTCGAGTGCGGTTCGTGTTTTCAGTAGTGGCCGAAGATCTAGTTCTTACTATCGATAGAAGCGCTTTCTGGTTTGGTTTTAGCATTTTTAACATGCTCTTCCATCCAAGTGTCCATTTCCCAAAGCATATGCATAATAGATTCCTTTGCCCTGTAACCGTGGCTTTCGTGCGGTAGCATTACCAAACGCGATGTGCCTCCGTGGCCTTTAATGGCATTGTAGAAACGAATACTCTGGATTGGGAAAGTACCTGAGTTATTGTCAGCTTCACCATGAATTAGGAGCAAAGGCTCGTTTACTTTATCGGCATTCATAAATGGCGACATCGTGTTGTATAGGTCTGGAGCTTCCCAATAAGTACGTTCTTCACGTTGGAAACCAAAGGGAGTTAGGGTTCGGTTATAAGCACCACTTCGTGCTACGCCAGCTGCAAATAAATCAGAATGTGCAAGCAAGTTGGCTGTCATAAACGCACCATAAGAATGGCCACCTACAGCAAACTTATTGCGATCGCCCACGCCCATTTCCACCGCTTTATCAATGGCAGCTTCAGCATTCATTACCAGTTGCTCTACAAAAGTGTCATTTGGTTCTTTGTCGCCTTCACCAATAATAGGAAACTCTGTGCCTTCCATAATGGCATAGCCACGCAGTACCCAAAATAGAGGTGAGCCCGAACTCACCCTTGTGAAAGAGTAAGGAGTGCCTCGAATTTGAGAAGCTGTTTCTACTGACTTGTACTCAATTGGGTAAGCCCACATAATGACGGGCAATCTACCGTCACGGTCTTTGTCGTAATCCGCGGGTGTATATAAAGTGGCACTCAGGTTGACACCATCTTTTCTTTGGTACTTGATAATTTCTTTGTTAATGGCCATTAATGAAGGCTGCGGATGAGGGAAGTCTGTAATGGCCTTCATCGTGCCTTTTTTAAGGTCACGGATGTAGTAATTTGGTGGCTCTTTCTCCGACTCCCGAATGGTAATCACCATGTCACCTTTTTTAGAAAGTAAATCCGTCACTCTCTCGTAGTAAGGTGCTTCAGACCTGAAAAGAATCTCGGCCTTTTTCGTTTTTATATTGAACTTGCTCAGGAATGGGCGATCCCCTTCGGGAGATCCACCTGTGCTGCGCATAAATAAATTGTCTTTGTCCATTAAAAGTACACTCCAGCCATACTCGTTTTTGGTAGTTACTGGGTTTCCGGGGTCGTTATAACGGTCGGTGGTTGCTCTGTCTATAATGACTTGCCCTGCTGTATTTGGTTTAGAGGGATCAATTAATGTGGTTTTTTCTAGACGCTGTGCCCACCAACCTTCATTCAGTAATGCACGATTTTCATCGCCCCACTGAATGCCAGAATAGCGTAGTGTTGTGCTCAAAAGTTTTGTAGGTTCTCCACTGAAAGGGGCATTTTGCATGTATACAATGTCACGCTCTTTTACCTCTTTGTTCGGGTCTCCACCATCGTTGGCTTCTGCCCAATAAAGTGTATTTGGCTTGTCTGCACGCCAATTCATACTTCTTGCGCCTAGTCGGGTTGCATCGAAACCATTTGGCCTCACCTCGTCCAAATCAATTTGAGCCATTACTTTTATCATTTGGCCATTGGCGCCCCATACTTCATACTGAAAAGGGAAGCGCGATGCAGGCACCAAGTAAGAGAAAGGCTTTTGAATGGTCTGGACTAAAATGTACTTACCGTCAGGCGAAATATTATACGACTTGATAATGTCTGGCTGACCTACTTTTTCGCTGTTGCCAGTCAAGTCAATTTTTTGAAGTTGGACGGTGGTATAGTATTCAAAAAGCAATTCGTCATACGGGTTTTCTAATAAATCTTGATAAGTCCTAGAGGCTGCCATAGCACCAGAAGTTTCTTGAAGTACCGGCCCCTTTGGTGCCAAAGGCTTTTTAGGCTCTGGTCCACGGTTGGCTACTTTTGTACTTACTAATAGGTGCATATTGTCTGGCATCCAGTCAAAACCACTTACATAAGCATTGTTGATCACTTCACCAGCTAGTTTTTTGGCTGACTTGGTGCTTACCTCTGCCATCCACAACTCAATTCCGTTTTCGGTAGTATTGGTAAACGCAATTTTGCTTTCATCCATCGACCAGCTCACGTTACCGATCTGCGGTTTATTTGGCATTCCAGTAAACTGAAACTCTTTGCCTGTTTCAATATTTCTTAAGCTTAAGCCAGTCATATGGCTTTGTCTGCTTCGGCCATTGGTGGCAGGGTTAATCCGTGTGCCGCCAATTCTAAGTTCGGGCGATGCTACTTCTTCAATAGATGGATAGCCTGGGCGTTCCATCAAAAGCATCCATGCCGCTTTTGAATCAATACTTACCGATGGCGTTGATGGCGCATCAATAAGTTTGGCAATTTCTTCGGGAGGTCTCTGATAGCCAATATTGGCATCTTGCGCTTGTATATAACTGGTATTTAATACAAATGCGAGAAATAGAAGACCAGCAAATCTTTTAAGGTTCTTCAGTGATTTCATGACTTTGGTGGTTTTATTGAAAAGAAATATACTCAATCCTCTTTATTATTCGACTTGCATAAAATACGAATGTCTTTTAAACGGGATGGAAGGTGAGTTTGAAGATTTATAAACTATACTACGAATTAATTCGTATGTAAATTTGCTATTACGAAATTGTTCGTATATGTTTGCTACGAAGGTTGTCGTACTTGAAGTATCTGAAATGAATAATAAGCCCACAGAATCGGAATTAGAAATATTAGGAGTGCTTTGGAGTAAAGGCGCTTCTACCGTGCGAGAGGTCAATGCACTCTTGAACCTAGAAAGAGAAATTGGCTATACCACCACCTTGAAATTGATGCAAATTATGGCACAAAAGGGATTGGTGGTACGTGATGAAACTTCACGCACACATGTTTACAAAGCGGCCATTGATCAAGATAAAGTGCAAGCCACTTTATTAAATCGATTAGTAGATAGTGCTTTCAGTGGATCTGCTTCTAGCCTTGTCATGCAAGCCCTTGGTCAGGGTAAAACATCTAAATCGGAATTGGAAGCGATCAAAAAACTAATTGAACAATTAGAAGGAGGACAAAAATGAAAACATTCCTAAACTCGCAATGGACAGAGGCAGTAGGCCTCACAATACTCGACTCACTTTGGCAAGGAGCGCTTGTCTTATTATTCTGCTTTTTCTTACTTCTTTTCATGAAAAAGGCTCGTCCAGCCTATCGATTTAATTTGGTATTCATTGCCTTAATGTCTTTGCCGATGCTTTCTGGCATTACACTTTACAGACATTTAGACTTTTCTCAAGTTGAATCCAGTGTGCCTCTTGAAGTATCCATAGACTTCACTTCGGTTCCTCAAGATTTTATTGCTACTGATTCCCCAAAAACTGTAGCAATTGAGCCCTTGGCAAAACAGTCGCCATACTCGTTTTGGCTGCGCTGGACTGCTCAGAATGCAGATATCGCTTTAGCCATTTGGTTGATTGGAGCTTTGTTATTCACAATCAGAATGCTAGGAGGCTTCATTTTTCTTAATCGCCTGAAAACCAAAGCTAAACTAATTGAGGATTCAGCATTGTTAATCAATTTAGATCAGTTTTGTAAGCAACTGAAAATCAAGGGAAAAGTGCTTTTAAAGCAATCAGAGGCTATTTCTTCGCCTTTGGTCATGGGTGTTCTTAAGCCAGTGATTATCTTCCCTTTAGGTCTAATTCAAGCTTTACCAACCGAAGAAATAGAGGCCATTTTATTGCATGAATTGGCCCACATCAAAAGAAATGATTTCCTTATCAATATAGTCATCAACGTTTTGCAGGTCGTGTATTTTTATCATCCTGCTTTCTGGTGGTTGAACGCACAGTTAGATGATGAGCGAGAATATGATTGCGATGAAAGCACTGTCTTACTCACTTCAAATCCGTTGGTTTTAGCCAAGGCATTGACTAGAATTTCCGAGTTCAATTTACAACCGAGCACTCCTGCTTTAGCTTTTGCGGGGCGAAGAAATCAAATGCTAAAACGAATCAAACGCATTGTCCAAAGACAGCCTCAAACCAATTGGCTGAGCGGTTTGCTTTCCTTCAGTCTCTTATTGCTTAGCTTTTTCTTGATGAGTACCAATACAGGTATGAATGACAACTTAAACCTGGAAGAGAAAGCTAAGGACCCCATTGAGGTTCAGAAGGTTCAGTTTCAGGATACGGCTAAGATCAACAAAGCAATATTGGAGATTTTAAAACCTAATTCAAGAATAAGTATTAGGCCTAATGAAAATGGTGGCAGGCCGCTAATCTTTCTTGATAAAGAAGAAATCACTGGAGAAGAGTACGCTATCTATTTAGCCGCATATGATCAAATTCAAGACTTTAGGCATGAGGTTTCTTCGGAATACAGCGAAATATTGAAGTTTAGTCTAAAAGACAACCTTGATTCATCAAAATTTAGATTGCCCACTGAGGAAGAATGGAAGTCAAAAATTGATTCAGCTAGAAGCGAATATGATCTAATCGAATATAAAAATTGGATAAAAGGGACCTATAATATTATCGAAATAGACTTGGATTCCATCTCAATAAACAATGGTATC
>JBLIES010000037.1:0-21405 GCA_047633135.1 Roseivirga sp. | reverse complement strand
TACCTTCGGCGAAAAGACATCAACGATCCATTCCCGTATCTTTTTCATTTTGACAAGGAGTTCTTGTCGGGCAAAGAAGCCTTAAAGTTCGATATGCCTTACGCATCAGCAGTAAGAGCAGAGGTTTTTTCTGAATCGGGAGATCGCTTGTTTACCGCTTTCGATCAGAAAATTGAGAAAGGAGTCCACTTAATGGCACTCGACGTATCGTCTTTGCCAACGGGCAGTTATGAATTGAAAGTTTCTTTCCCAAATCAAACGGTTCGCAGGCCGATTAAAGTTTCTAATCAGAAGTGAAGATGCTAGATCTCACATTTATTTTGGAGTACAATCCCTTTTGTTAACTTATTCACCTAAATCTACCTAATGCTCGACCTTATTGGTGTCAAGTTCGCTGATTACTCCCTTTTCATTTTTATTGTCCTGCTCTTCTCTTTTTTAATTCATCGGATTTTAAGGGCTATTCTATCTCGATTTATTAATGAGTCATCTCGACAAATGAGAAATGACCCGACTCATTATGTATTTCTGAAAAATGCACTGCGTCTGCTAATAATCCTTACCGCGATCATCGTTATTCTTTACACGATTCCAGAACTAAAGGAATTGGGATTGTCGCTGTTTGCAGGAGCTGGTATTATTGCAGCGATCATTGGTTTTGCCTCACAGAGGGCTTTTTCAAACATTGTATCTGGGGTGTTCTTGGTTGCTTTTAAACCCTTTCGTGTGGGTGATGTGATTAAGGTAAGCAAAGACATGCTGGGTATTGTGGAGGATATTACCCTTCGGCATACTGTTATCAAAGACTTTGAAAACAAGCGGTACGTCATTCCCAATTCCATGATCGACTCTGAAGTGATCCACAACTCAGCTATTTTGGAAGAGGAGGTAGGAAATTTTCTATTCATTCACGTGGGCTTTGAGGCAGACTTGGATAGAGTGATTGCTTTGATTCGAGAAGAGGCCGAAAAACATCCCGCACTGCTTGATCCTAGAACGGATCAGCAAAAGAAGTTGGGAGACCCGAAAGTAGATGTGCGCGTGATGGGATGGCGAGAATACTATTTTGAACTTAGAGCCCAAGTTTGGAGCAAAGACCACATCAATGGATTCGTGCTGAAAACTGACCTTTACAAATCTATATCAGAACGCTTTCGTAAAGAGGGCATTGAAATACCAATCCCTGCGCAGAACGTCAAATTGAAGAACAATGGCTAGATTTCTAAAACACGAAGGGAAGAATATTGGAACTGCGCCTGGTTCCCTGATCTTTGTAGGCCATAAAAAAACAGAGAAAGTGTCCATTCATGCCATGCAGTACAATCATGGCAAATGCGACATACATACCGATCTCGACTTATCCGACCTCTCGGCCTTGCTGACTACTGATAGCCTCACATGGATTGATATCATCGGTCTTCACGATACCGAGGTAGTGGGCACACTAGGCGATCAATTCAATATGCACCCGCTCTTATTGGAGGACATTTTAAATACCGATCAGCGACCGAAGTACGAGGAATTTGAAGATCACAATACTTTCATCTTAAAGATGCTATCAACAGATGCCAAGAAGGGCATTGTGCAAACCGAACAAGTTTCAATTGTAGCAGGTAAAAACTACCTGCTTTGCTTTCAAGAAGCAGAGGGAGATGTGCTTGAAAACATTCGGCAGCGCATCATTAAGAAAACCACCAAAATACGCGAAAGAGGTGCCGACTATCTAGCTTTTGCCATTCTAGATGCCATTGTAGATAACTACATCGTAAGCATTGAATACTTTGGCAATGAAATTGAAAATCTCGAAGCAGAATTATTACTTGAGATAGACAAGGAGCATCTTCAAAAAATAAACTCATTCAAAAAGGAGTTGAATGCGCTGCGAAGAACGGTTAGACCCGTTCTGGAAATCGCTTTTCAGTACGAAAAAAGCGAAACCAAGCTGCTTCATCCCAAGACAATGCCATTTATCAAAGATCTGCAAGACCATACCATCCAAGCTGCAGAGGCGATTGAGATTTACAAGGAGTTGCTCAATGACATCTTATCTATTTACCACAATACTATGAGCCAGCGATTGAATGATACCATTCGAGTGTTGACTATATTCTCGGTAATATTTATTCCCTTGAGTTTTTTGTCAGGGGTGTATGGAACAAACTTTCAGTACTTTCCCGAGTTGGGATACAAATATTCATACCCCCTATTTTGGGCTTTACTTATTTCGATAGCAAGTTTGATGCTCTATTTCTTTTACCGTAAAAAATGGCTCTAATCATGAAAAAGACTGCACTATTTATTTTACTACTCCTACCATTTGTGGTAGCCGCTCAAGTAATGACACCAGAAAAACTTTGGGAGCTCGGTAGAGTAGGCGCAAAGGGAATCTCCGAAGATGGAAAATACCTGGTCTATTCCGTTACCATTCCCGATGTGGACGGCAACACTTATAATTCAGAGACATACGCAGTTGATATTAAATCGGGTGAAATCGCTGATATAGCTGATCCTGCATCATTGGTGCGAGATTCAAATCTTTCGAGTGATGGCAAATTTTTAGTGCTAGACGATAAGGTTCAAATAAGAGATGTAAAGTCATCAGACCTTTACCCCAAGCTCGACAAGAGCAACGCCATGATTTACGATGATCTCCATATTCGCCATTGGGATGAATGGGATTATGGAATGTACAACCATGTTATGATCAAGAATGTGGAAGCAGACAAGAACATCGATTTACTAGAAGGAATGCCTTACCATACACCGACCGTTCCTTTTGGCGGGCCCGAAGATTATACCTGGAATGCTGACGGAAGTGCAGTGGTTTATGTCTGCAAGAAATTGTTTGGAACAGCGTACGTAAACAGCACGAATACTGATCTTTATCGTTATGAGTTGGCTTCCGCAAAAACGACTAACCTCACCGAGAGCAACATGGGCTACGACACGAATCCTGTCTTTTCGAAAGACGGAAGACTGGCGTATCTCTCCATGGAGCGCGATGGTTACGAGGCTGATAAAAACGACATCAAAGTGATGTACGACGGTAAAGCGATTAACCTAACTCAATACTGGGATGGAACGGTAAGAGAGTTCATCTGGAGCAACGATTCAAAGGAAATCTATTTCACAGCCGCCACTGGTGGTACGGTTCAGATGTACCGATTGACGGTTCCCGCTTCGGTAGAAGGTAAGACGGCTGTTACTCAGATTACCGAGGGACAATTTGATATGTCGAGTATGGTTGGGCAAGTAGGAAAAGAAGTGATTTGCGGACGCAACGATATGAACCACGCCCGTGAATACTTCGCAGTGGATCTCAAAAAAGGAACGATGCGCCCATTGACGAAAGTCAATACCGATACATACGCTAGCATGAGCCTACCAAAAGTGGAGAAGCGAATGGTGGCGACTACCGACGGAAAAGAAATGACGACTTGGGTTATTTATCCACCTGATTTTGATCCTACTCAGAAATACCCGACGCTACTCTATACTCAAGGTGGACCGCAATCGGCGTTGAGTCAATTCTATTCGTTTCGCTGGAATTTTCAAATCATGGCTTCTCAGGGATACATAGTAGTAGCCCCAAACCGTCGCGGAATGCCAGGACATGGAGTGGAGTGGAACGAGGCTATTTCAAAAGACTGGGGTGGCCAAGTAATGGATGATTATTTATCTGCTATCGATGATGTGGCCAAGGAATCCTACGTCGACAAAGACCGATTGGGTTGCGTTGGCGCTAGCTATGGTGGCTATTCTGCATTCTTTCTCGCTGGTATTCACGAGGGAAGGTTTAAATCATTCATCGCTCACGATGGAGTATTCAACCTTCAGAGCATGTACGGTACCACGGAGGAGTTATTCTTTGTGAATTGGGACACAGGCGGCCCTTATTGGGAAAAAGACAATGCTGCTGCACAAAAGACTTACAATGAATTTAACCCAGTCAATTATGTGGATCAGTGGGATACACCAATCTTGATTATTCAAGGTGGAAAAGACTACCGCGTGCCGATTGGGCAATCGCTGGAAGCATTTACTGCAGCTCAACAGCAAGGGATTAAAAGTCGATTGCTCTTCTTGCCAGAAGAAAACCATTGGGTGCTGTCACCTCAAAATGCAATCGTCTGGCAAAGTGAGTTTTTTCGATGGTTGGATGAAACGGTAAAACAATAACTAAAACCGAATTATGACTCCCATTTCAGCGGTTATTATAACGTTTAATGAGGAAAGAAACATCGGTCGGTGTCTTGATAGCCTAGAAGGTGTGGTTGAGGACATTGTTGTAGTGGATAGTTTCTCTACTGATAAAACAGAGACCATCTGTCGAGAGAAAGGTGTTCGTTTTGTTCAGAACGCTTTTGGCGGGTACATTGAACAAAAGAATTATGCCCTTACGCAATCCAAGTACGATCATGTGCTTTCTATGGATGCCGATGAAGCGCTTTCTGCTGAGTTGAAGGATTCCGTTCTCAAGGCCAAGAACAATTTCATCGCCACTGGCTACGAGATGAACCGCCTTACCAACTACTGCGGAAAGTGGATTCATCATACGGGCTGGTATCCCGATAAGAAACTGCGTCTATTCGACAAACGAAAGGCACGCTGGGCAGGTCGCAATCCCCACGACAAATGTGAGTTGAACAAGGGTAGTATGACGGCACGTCTTACTGGTGATCTCTTGCATTACTCCTTTTATACCATTGACCAACACTTGGACACGATCAACAAGTTTTCGTCCATCAAAGCGCAGGTGCTTTATGAGCGCGGAAAGAAAGCCAGATGGTACAATTTCATTGTAAATCCCGCTTTTCGTTTTTTCCGAGATATGATTATCAAAGGCGGTTTCCGCGATGGGTTTTATGGATATGTGATTGCTAGAAACTCGGCACACTCGGTCTTCCTAAAGTACGCAAAACTCAAAGATCTGTACCGCACTAAGGGTTGATTTCCCTACTGTTTTAGTTGGTTTACAATTACTACATTTAGAGTAGTAGTAACCCACCTAAAACTAGTATCATGGAAAAAGGATCCACTATAGTTAATCTGAAAGACTTATTCACCGAGCAACTTCGTGACCGATACGATGCTGCTAAGCAGCAAGATGTGTTTTTGCCCAAATTGCTGAATCGTATTACTGATCAAGGACTCAAGAAAATTATTTCATCCGTTGTGCTAAACAACCGTGAACATATGCAAGAGCTTCCTGAAATCTTTGACGCCATTGAGCGCACTGCCGATGGCGAAACCTGCGAAGGAACCACAGCATTGATTCATGAAGCGATGGAAGTGATCAGTCGCTCGGTTGACGAAGAAATAATCGATGTAGGAATCGCAGTTGCTGTTCAGCACATTAAGCACCACGATATTTCGGGGTACCGCACCTGCCGCACTTATGCCTTAGAGTTGGGGATGCCTCACATTGCCGAAACATTGGATAAAATGCACGGAGATGCACAAAGTTGTGACGAAGCGCTGAATAAAATTCTCATTGAAACCCTTGGCGAGAAGGCATTGCATCCGATTACGGAGTATTAGTAAACCGAGTGTTTAAAATTTTAATGAACTCATTTGGAATGGGAGAATCAGATTAATTGCGACGATCTGACATGACAGCTATCATGGAAGTTGAGGCTTCATTGGTAATTTGTGGTTTACATCAATTGACTCTATAAAAAGTACATTTGCCGCCTGATCCTTAAAATAGATCATTGAACAATTGGGACTGTTTTGACTTTTAAGTCATTCTACAGTCTTAATTTTCAAATTCGTAATTGATTTCAAGTTGTCTCGCAAAGGATCAAAAGCTTCTCTAGTATTTATCTTCATCACGATCTTGATCGACGTGATCGGGATAGGGATCATCATTCCCGTATTTCCTACACTACTTACCGAATTGTCGGGCCTAGGGCTCAGCGAGGCTTCTCGAATTGGTGGGTGGCTGATCGGAGCCTACGCTTTGATGCAGTTCTTCTTTGCGCCCGTTTTGGGAGCCCTAAGCGATAGATATGGTAGAAGACCAATTATACTGTTAGCTCTGCTTGGGTTGGGAATTGATTATATTTTTCACGCCTGGGCACCTACCATAACATTTCTATTTGTAGGGCGACTCTTGGCGGGTATCACAGGAGCCAGTTTTACCGTCGCTACAGCTTACATTGCCGATATCAGTACTCCTGAGAAAAAAGCCCAGAACTTTGGTTTGGTCGGAGCAGCATTCGGATTGGGGTTTATTCTTGGACCAGTCATAGGGGGAATAACTGCCGAATATGGTGTGAGAGTGCCATTCTTGGTCGCGGCAGGTTTGAGCTTGGTCAATTTCCTGTACGGCTTTTTTGTTTTGCCCGAAAGCTTGCCATCCGAAAAGCGCATTACGGAGATCAACTGGAAAAAGGTCAATCCCTTTTCCACCTTTAAGCACTTCAAAGCGTTTCCAGCTTTGCTTGGATTTATGATTCCCTTCTTCTTAATTTATATTGCGGGACACGCCATCCAGTCTACCTGGACCTTTTATACCATGTATCGCTTTGAATGGAATGAAGCTACGGTGGGTTACTCGCTCGCAGTGGTGGGAATAGTCGTGGCCATTGTTCAGGGCGGCATGGTAAAATACGTGGTGCGAGCCATAGGAGAGAAGCTTACCGTAATCGTCGGAATGTCCCTTTGGTCGCTGGGCCTTATCCTTTTCGCTTCTGCCAATCGCGAGTGGATGATGTTTGCCTATATCTTGCCTTATTGTCTGGGCGGAGTTGCAGCTCCAACGCTGCAAGGAATCATGTCCAACTTGGTGCCCGACACGATGCAAGGTCGTCTCCAGGGGATACTTACCAGTATTATGAGCTTGACCTCGATCTTAGGTCCGCCATTGATGACCTATACCTTCTACATTTTCTCGGGAGAGAATGCCATTGCCGACTTTGCTGGTGCACCATTTGCAGTTGGAGCTCTGATGATGATTGTTGCCCTTATATGGGTGTTGAAACCTTTGAATAAGGCGCTGCCAAAATAATTAATTGGTCTGTTTTAATCGGGTATTTTGCGCTAGACTCAAATTTTCTTCAAGCTTTCCACTTGCGTCGCTCTATCATTAATCGTAATATTGCAATAAACCAATAAAGAACTTATGGGTCTGGCCAAAACAGAAATATTTACCGATGTGCAAAACGAGTTAGCCTTGTTTGCAAAGGCATTCGGACACCCTGCTAGAGTAGCCATTCTAGAGCATCTTTTTAAAATCAATTCCTGCGTTTGTGGGGATTTAGTAAACGAGATCGGACTGGCGCAACCCACTATTTCACAGCACCTAAAAGAATTGAAGAGCCTTGGGTTAATCAAGGGGAATATAGAAGGAACGAGCATGTGCTACTGTATTGACACCGATAAATGGACGGAAATGAAAGGCGTAATGCTTCGATTTTTAGATCAAGACATTTCTAAAGAAACCTGCTGCTAGAAAAGACTACTTAAGAACATTAAATAGATAATCATGAAACTATCACAAGTTAAAACAGCCCTGAACCAATTGAATATGATTGCCTTTCAATTGCCAAATGGAGAATTGGTTCCGAATCACTTTCACGTTACGGAGGTGGGAAAGGTCACCAAACACTTTATCGATTGTGGCGGTGTAGAACGAAAAGAAGAAGTCGTCAACTTTCAGCTTTGGAATGCCAATGACTACGACCACCGCTTGCATCCCGAAAGGCTGCTAAAGATCATCGAGCTTTCGCAAAACAAGTTGGCGATAGAAGATCTAGACATCGAAGTGGAATACCAAGCAGAGACCATCGGCAAATTCGGTTTGGATTTTGACGGAACAAACTTCTTGCTCACTACCAAGCAAACGGATTGTTTGGCAAAAGACAGCTGCGGTATCCCTGAAGAGAAACCGCAAGTGCAAGTATCACAGTTGCAATCTGCCAATGACTGCGCTCCTGGCGGCGGTTGCTGTTAATTCATTCACTGATAACACCAATCCCAAATGACCTTAATCCCTCAACTGGAAAACCTCGTATCTAAGATTGGCATAGAAGCGGTACCTCAAGAACGCAGAGATATTCTACAGCCTTTGATCGATTATATCCGATCCAAAGCAAGCAGTGGACTCGCCATACGCCTCAACTTCATTTGTACGCACAATTCGCGCAGGAGCCATCTATCCCAAGTTTGGGCGCAAGCCATGGCCTACCATTGTGGAGTAGGGAATGTGTTCGCCTATTCAGGAGGAACCGAAAGCACGGCGCTATTCACGATGGTAGTAGAAACCCTGAAGAGTATGGGATTTCAACTAGAGACCATTTCAGAAACAGAGAATCCTATTTACGCCATCAAGCACGCAGAGAATGAACCTCCCGTTATCGGGTTTTCCAAAAAATGGGATAACCAATTCAATCCCAAATCGGACTTTGCCGCGATACTGACGTGTATGCAAGCCGATGAAGCTTGTCCCATTATCGCGGGTGCTGAGGTGCGTATTTCTGTGACTTACGAAGACCCCAAGGTCTTTGACAATGCCCCACAACAAGCAGAGATTTACGCTGAAAGAAGTTTGCAAATAGCTGCGGAAATGTATTACGTGTTCTCAGAAGCGGAAGAGTAGCTGCTCACTAATTAGAGTCCTTTGATCTAGTCTATAGTCAACTTTGCACTTTTAGATTTGGAATAAAACTGGTGATCAATTTCTCTCCATTCTTTTTTTTGCCTCGGAATTGAAAAATTATAAATAGCATTAAAGAAGACAATGAGGGTCTAAAAATAAAATCGGAAAAGACGGGCAGAGTAAAGAGTTTTCAAGGGTTGGAGTATCTTAGAATAGGCAGGTGTACCTTTCCAACTGAACCAATTACAACTTTCAGGACTTGCATTAAATTCGGTCCAAGTAAACTATTTTAGACAAACACACCTCAAATATCAATTCAGTCCATCTCCATGACTCCTGGTCAATGACTAACTATAATGGGGCTCTCTTGTGCTCTTTAGGACTCTACGTATTCTAGTCGGATTTTTCTATTGCATTACTAATTTGTCAGTCGCTACGACTATTTCGTCTTGCAACAATACAATAAAGTACAGCCCGTTTGGTAGATTTTCACAGTTCAATGTAAAGGTTAGCCCAAAAATATTTTTTCTCCGTTTTACTACCTGACCAGTGGAATTGTAAACTAATAAATTTGCGTTTTTTAAGCTTTTAACGCTATAAAAAGTTGTTTCGCCAGAAGATGGATTTGGGGAGATCTTTAGATTAACAGTATTCTTATCAGTAAAATGTACTGCCTTAATATCGGAGCAGCTAGATTCCCCATCGAAATCCGTCTGTTTTAGACGGTAGTAAGATACTCCTTCTAAAGGCCAATAGTCATAAGTACTATAATGTATAGTTTGTGCGCTATTTCCTGCACCATTTATTTTCCTAACTGAATTGAAACAAATTCCATCGGTAGAGCGCTCGATATCAAAATAATCATTGTTGATTTCGTTAGCAGTGCCCCAATTAAGCTGAACAGACGCATCATTTGTTTTGGCAGTAAAACTCAATAACTGAATGGGCAAGGCCATAAGAGACCCCATACAGCAAACGGGATAACTGTAGGCAGTACCCGTGCTAAATCCAACTGCTCCACTTGTAGAAAGCATGCGTCCCTCTAAAATTCCATTTGCAGCCATAGTACATGCTCCTTCATGAGCAAGTACACTTCCTTTCATAAAAGTAAAAGTTCCCATATCAGTGGCTCCTTCAGAAATCCAAAATACATTACAACGAAGGGTTCCATTAGTTAAAATCACTTTTGAATGTGCAGCTGTTGTGAATGCCCCATTAAACTTAAAAATAAAAATTGCGTCAGGATTATTTTGACCATCTAACGTGATCGTTCCTGCTAGCGATCCTGCTCCTCCAATCGAGTAAACTCCTGCAAATAGGGTTTCTCCACCTCCAAAAGCTGCAGGATGTAAAAGATGTGTATTTGGTATAAGAATAAGTTGATCATAAGCAGAAGCTAAATCTATTTTAGCCTGAGCTGTAGTCGTATTTGCAGTATGACTAGCTCCAACATGAACTGAAGTGGTCATCCCTGTTACAGCGCCACTATTTGTGCCAATATCACCAATAAATCCAGATGAAGCAGCATTTGACACAGCACCAAGGCTCGTAAAAAGGGTGAAATCCCCAACACTTCCTAAAATATTAACCTCGGCGGCGGGCGTGCAGTTGATTGAACAACTTGTTGGAATACTAATAGGACCCACGGGTGCAATGGCAGTATTGCCAGCTCCAACAGTTATTGCTCCACCCGTGGTAAGTAATCTTCCTTCTATATCACAGTTTACAGCAAGAGAAACGGCTCCTTGGTGTGAAAATAAAGTTCCTTTTACTACGCTGCCAGCTGCAACATCAATGGCACCTTCTGCAATCCAAAAAACATTGCAGGCCCGCGTTCCATTGCTTAAAACAATCGTTGAACCTGCACCCACAGTAAATGCTCCTTTAAACTTAATTATGAAGACGGCATCCGTATCTCCCTCGCCATTTAGAGTGAGCACTCCACCCACAGATCCAGCACCAACTATGGAATAGGTTCCAGCTGTAATAGTTTCGCCAGTTCCAAAGGCTGCAGCGTGAGTGCCAGGATGGGTAACGAAAATATTGCTAAGCTCAATATATAACCTAAGCAAATCTATTCTGGCCTCAGAAGTTAGAGCATCATTATTGTATATAAAGCCAGAAAAATCTGGAGAATCAAATCCAGTTAAAATCCCGCCATTTGTGCCTACATCGCCAGTGAAGGTTCCTGAATTTGTAACTGCTCCCGATCCACTATAAGCTTCAAAAGAGAAAAGTGAACACAATCCTATTGTTTGACTAAAAAGAAGAGAGGGTAAAAACAAAAGCACAGCGACCAACGCTGATATTTTTAATTGATTCTTCATAATGGAGCTGTTTAAATTCACTTTTTAAGATTCTATTTTTCAATATTATACGTCCCTGGTTCATAAATGTTTGCGTAGAATTGAACAATCAATTAAACGCAGTGTCAACTAGAGTTAAGAGGCCTTTATAGAATGAAACTTATTGCTTGTTCTACTGGGTAGTAACTTTTTGATGTTGATCTTTCAAATGCAGGAGAACCCAAAAATGAAGCTTTGCCATCCATAATATTAGAAAGAAGACTATGGCTCGATCTTTCTCTTTCAAGTTCGGCATACCGACTATTCATGGGTTAATCTTTGTTAAGATTTCAGCTAATAAACAGAGGAGAATAGGTTTTAGTAATTTTAATGTGCCAATACACGTCTTTTCCTTGCGAAAGCAAATAATTTCCTGTACCAATCTTTAGTTCATAACAAATGATAGGTCTAATTGAATTAACTAAGAGAGCATCAAGAAAGAATTGCGTGCTCAGAACCCCTTATGAGCCAAGAAGGTTCAAGAGCATTTGAGATCATTATCGTCTCTGAGAATCAGGAATTAAGAGCAGACATCTGAGCGCCATGAAAGAACGATCAGGCTCAGACGCTCTGAAATATCGCCTTGTATTTTGGTGTCTTGAACATTTCCATTCTTAATCTACATCAATGCACAGGCTGCTTTGTGTGCAATATCAATATTCCAAAATCAAGGAAACATGCAGTTAGTAAAAGCTCAATCGGGTAAAATCACCTTAGACATCTGATTTATATCATCTTGTTGTGGCTATTTGCATCGAGTCTTTATTTAATTGCAGAAAAGAGCAGCAATTTTTTTTTCTCAGACGAAAAAATATTACACTATTTTTTTAGTAACTTGAAGTGATAACCTTTTTTTAGAGGTGACAAGTTCTCGATTTACTCTTCTTTTGAGACGGATTTTTTGTTTTTTCTTTATACAGAGATAGTTTTTTTGTCATTTTCTCCTCATTCTACGCAGTCTTTTTAATTGATCTTCTCTCTGTAGCAAGCAGAGAATAAGTTTTTGTCACAATAGTCACTGTTTTCAAAAGTAATTCGTTGGCTCACGGCTTAAAAAAGCATATTGACATTTAGGATTAGAGGGCTGTATGATTCAAATTAGGTTGTTTTATTGCTGTTTTCATTTGCGCTGAATAATCCATTTTCACTACTCACTCTAAGATCATATGGATGGACCTAAAACTTAAAAAAACCTAGAAATTTATTTCTGTCAATATTGCTCTTAATCTTAATGGGTGGATGCTCTTACGAGACATTATCTATGCTCTTAAAAAGAGCATCTTTTAATCGATGTACCTATTCAGTGGATCAGAGGGTTATTAGTTGGGATATCAGAGCCTTTGTCCATGAAGATTCAGATTCAAAAGAGGATGAGTTCATTATCTCAATCAATCTCGTTGTTGAAGACTTTGAAGATTTAGGGACCTACACTAGAACATTTAAAATGAGAAAGGTATGGGTGAATTTCGGTTCAGACAGGGTTTGCCAAGGGAAGGATTTTTGATCACAATGAATGGCTAGGGCCCTCTATGGGTAGTTCAAACAATATGTTGCGTCTTAGTAAAAAGGAGATGGGAAAGGGAAATCTTTCTGTGGTGTTATGGCTAGAAGATGACACCAAGAGACAGTATAAATGCGAAGTTAGCAATGTCAGGATAGGTAAGATATAGTCTTCTTCTTTGGTCGTTCATACCGCCGCAACATTCCAGATATGACACTGAAAAATAGATGTATCTATCTGAATGTTTAGCCCTTCGTAGTAGGGCTTTATTCCGATCGGCTATTCAAAGAATTAAAGATTACTTATTCATTATAAAAGTAATGTGTCTAACTTTGAATGAGGAATCTATCTGGGACTTTTATGGAATTGCCAAACTAATTCATAGGGTTTCAAAAGTACTGACTTCGCCTTGCGAAATACCCTATAAGTTCATAGGACCATTAAAAAAGCTGATGCATATATTCCACGGCTTACGGTAGGGGATATTAATGAAGGAAGAGCGCAGACCATTGCCTTAGTAAAGATCAGCATGAAACAATTGGTGGATCAATACAGCTGCCTTTTGTTTAAATGGCATTATGTCCTGACCCCGACACCAAAATAGGGATGTCAGGGAAGCGAGAATCACAATTATGCACCTGTGTTGAGGTACTCGGGTCTTAAAGTTAGGGCCATGATTGGTTTGCTTCCTCCCATAAAAATTTCGGGTATATGCCTGCTGCCGATTATGAAATAAGTAATACTCAGTGTTGCTCTGCGGGTAAGGCTTTGATTAAAGAATTGGTTATTTGCAGCTTGATAAAATTGAGGGGATGCGTGGCAGAAATCTCCGAATTCTTTAGCGCCAATGCTTTAGCCCAACAGAGGAAGAGGTTGAATTTAGGAATGACTTCAGCGCTTGGGTTCATAAAGGCGATATATCTTTTGAAAGACAGCTGTTTAGGTAATCTGAGCCCAAAAATTATTCACGTATAAGAATTACAGCGCGTCGGCCTTAGATTTTTTAAAGCATTTGCTCGACAGACTCTTAAAATCTGAATGGATGAATTTGTCTACTGACAAACTTGAATCTCTATTGGGTGTAACTCATTTAAGACCGCTCCAAGTTTTTTATGGCTTCATAAACAATATGGTATTAAAAAACCAAAGGTTTATCTCGTTAGATAAACCTTTGGTGCTATGAAACAGAAAAACTATGTCTTATAACACCGTGCGATAAATTAGAGTGAGACGATGAAAGAATGACATCCCACGGCTTAATTCCTTTAAGGCTGGCCTCAGTTTAAGAGAAATTTTCTGTCTTACAAAATACCAAACTATCTCTTTGGTCAAAAGGTATGCTCTGTCGGCTGGTTTACCTACTCTATATTGCTGCACATAAGGCAGCCCCGAATTCCTATTATTTGTGCTAGGAGGTTAAAGCCTCAAACTAATTCAAAACAATCACAAAAAGCACCTTCTTCCTAGGCGGTTAAAATAGTTTTCCTATCTCAAAGGATGTTCCGCGACCAATTTTATAAAATCAAATGCACGTGTCATCCCTTGAATTTCTTCTTCATCCATGACAACTAAATGATGTGCATGATGACTGAACACCACATTTGCAGAAGCCTGTGCGCTTAAACCCTTGTGAATTCACTTGAACATTCGAACTAGTTATGACATAGTCTAGGATGGCATCTCCAATGGTTAGATTTTAATACTTTTTGGGACGGCGCGCTACATCATTCATTGTCAAGAGCTTACTCTTTATTCTTCAGGAATAAAAGGTGTTGAAATAGCCATCAACAACGTCTTGTTTCGATTCCACTTTTCAGCTTCTATTCTATTGTAAACGCGTTTAGCATGGAGCTCATCTATTTGATTGGCGAAATAATGCTCACGGCAATCGGAATTTTAATTGCTTTGCAAATCAATAATTTGAATCAATCGAAACAAGATCCCTTTCAATCTCACTATATTATCCTCTACAAAGGAGTATCATTATCATCTGAATGAAAATACGGTACTCAGTAACAGATTTTTCCTGATCACTTTGCACAATGAATAGTTTCGAAGATTTTAAAATCAAAAAGCAATTAAAGAATGCCATTGCCGATTTAGGGTTTGAAAAGCCAACACCCATTCAGCAAGAGTCCTATTCTGCTATTCTTGGTGGATCCGATTTTGTGGGTATTGCACAAACGGGAACAGGAAAAACGATTGCCTACATGCTGCCTATCCTACAGGATTTTAAATTTTCAGACCAACCAAACCCCAAGGTGGTGGTGCTGGTTCCCACTAGAGAGCTAGTCATTCAGATAGTAGAACAAATAGAGAAATTAACGCCATACCTCAGTGTAAGAGTGGTCGGGGTATATGGAGGCTCGAATAACATCAACGCACAAAAAAGAGCCATTGCCGAAGGAGTAGATATTGTTGTAGGGACTCCCAGAAGACTATATGATCTCGCTCTTGCGAATGTATTGCGACTAAAGTCAGTTAAGAAGCTGGTGATTGACGAAGTCGACATTATGCTTGATTTTGGCTACAAGACGCAGTTAAAAAACATCTTTGAATACCTGCCGACGAAACGTCAAAACATCCTTTTTTCCGCCACTATGACTACCTATGTGGATGAGTTAACGGATGAATTTCTGGTTAATCCAGTGAAGAAAACCATTTCGATTAGTGGTACTCCTTTAGAGACTATTAGCCAGGAAGCATACGCTGTCCCTAACTTTTATACCAAGGCCAATTTATTAAACCACTTATTAAAGGATAGAGAAGAACACAATAAGGTGTTGATTTTTGTAGCTACCAAAGTGAATGCTGACCGGTTAGCTGAAGTATTAAATTTTGAATCGGAGATTTCTGTCATTCACTCCAGAAAGGAACAAAATTACCGCACCAATTCCATAGAAAAGTTCGCAGACGGTAGGAGTAGAATTCTAATCGCAACCGATGTCATAGCGCGCGGAATTGATATTGAAAAAATCAGTACCGTGATCAGTTTTGATACGCCATTCTATCCCGAGAACTATATCCACAGAATCGGTAGAACGGGTAGAGCCGAGCAACAAGGAAGGTCTATTCTCTTTTATAGAGAGAAAGAGACCGAATTGAAGGATGCGATTGAGAGCTTGATGAATTACACGATTCCATTCAATGAATTTCCTGAAGAAGTGGAAGTGAGTTCCCAGCTCACTCCTGAGGAAAAGACAAAGCCTATAGAGCAACTCGAACAGTCTCACAAAATTACAACGATTGAAGTCGGAGCTTCGTTTCACGAAAAATCTGCCAAGAACAGTAAAGAAAACGCCAAAGTAAAAACCTACCACAGAGAGCTAAAAGAGAAGTACAAAAAACCTCTGAGACGCGGCGACAAAATCCAGAACGCAAAAAAGAAGAATAAGAGGAAATGATGTTGGGGGCAAATCAGAATTTCTATACAACAAAAGGCCTCTCAACACCTTTAAGGTAAATTGATTTAGCGTATGTTACCCGCCAACCTAAAGGTGAAAAGTATGGAAGACAATAAAATACTCGATTATATTAAAGATGTATTGGCAAATATGCCAACGGACTGGTTCAGTCTAACCACCCACCGATTAGATGTTTATGACGAGAAGTTGGCCAAAGTTCAGTTCTTAGATCAGTTCCAAAACTTATTTAACGACAATAATTCTGAATCATCGGCACTCAGGGAATTGCCCACAGCATACGACTACATTCGACTGGGGCATCCATTGTCCTGCATATTAGAATGGGTAATTGCCAGCTTTAATAACCTCAACCCAGAAAGTGTCATTAGTTTTTCTTCTAAGACGGTTCCTGTTTTGGCCATTCTTAGAAAAAACCTATTCGAGAAGAAGAACACCCAAATTCTTTATGCTGGTGAATTGCCTGGTTTCTTCGACGCTGAAATACTGCGAGATGTTTATGGGTATCAATTTGAATTGACCAAGGTCGAGAGCTCATCGGCCATTCCCGACTTTAACGGAAGTACCATTTTCATTTCACAGCAAGATGAAATGAACTCCTTTGATCTAGCACCTAACATTGACTTTTTTATCGGTCTTCATTCTCACCTTGGAAGTATTCTATTGGTGAATGGAGAGCAAAATGAAATCTATATCTCCGAAATTCAGCACGTCAGACGAAGGGAGACCATTGCAATGACGCCCGTCAATTCTCTTGATGCTATAAAGTTGCTAATAGATAAGACTTCTGTTCACACCACTAAAAGTGATATTGAGGGGGCCAAAGCAAGTGTCTTAAATTCCATTAAAGCCATTACCGGTTCAAATACAAAGGCACTCGTCGCTTCTAGTGGCCTATCTATGCAATATGCCATAATGATGGGGCTCATACACGATGCCCAAGAAAACCACAAAGGAAAGGCCATCAAATTTATTGTTCCTCCCAATTGCTATGGTGGAACAAATGACCAGGCTAGGCGCGTTGCGGCGTGCCTTGACAATGTGGAAGTGGTGGATTTACCAGTAGATGGGGACAACGAAATGGTTCAAAGTATTGACACCATTTTAGATCAAGTTGCCAAGGAAGATGCTGTCCCTTACATTATCGCTGAAATTCCTACCAACCCTAGAGTTGAGGTTCCCGATTTGATACAGTTGAAGGCTGTTTTAAGTAAGGCTCGCAAAACGCCAACAGGTCAAATGGCTATCGATCCTGTTTTCATTTTAGATCAAACATTTTGTCCCAATGTGCACTTTTTAGGTGAAGGCGAAATACTATCAACGGTTAGGACCATTTCATACGTCAGTGGATCGAAATTCCCAAGTGGCGGACAATGCACCGCTGGCTACTGTGTGGGAAATACAAAAACGAACGCCTTGATGGGCAAAATAGAAACCCATCTTATACTCTGCGATAACCAGGCTAGAAATCTTCAAATGGAAATATTGGCAAAGCAGCTGCCTTCAATGAATCAGAGAATTCAGGACGCTTATGCCAATACACGTGAATTTGTGACCTTCATCCAGGATACTTTACCCGAAGCGAAAATCAATTTTGTTTCAGAAGACTTGGCAGAACAAGGATTTACCCCGTCTGTTTTTTCACTAGATCTACCTACCAAAGGGAATACTCACGAAGAAAAAGAAGCTTACAAAAGAGCTTTAAATCATAAATTGATCGGTTTAATGATTACCGAAATTCCCAATGAGAGCAAGTACTGCGTGAGCTATGGTCAACTAAAGGGATGCTACTGGACGATACCCGCTACATCTACTCAGGGGACGACCAAAGAAGGCGACAAAGATTACATTGCCCGTGTATCTCTTTCTCCAATTATGGATCTTGAACTTCATAAAAAGGTCTTTTTAAAATTTGTTGAAAGTATTTGAATCGATCATTAGTGGGAGAGGAGTGCAAATGATGAAAGTGCTTAAGTATTTTTAGATTGCACTAATAGGCACTAAACCTGAACCATGAGCCACCATTATACCAAAGCTAACCAATGATCAATTTCTTCCGAAAAATCAGACAGCGATTACTGACTGAAAACCCCTCATCCGCTAATGCTGGATAGGGCAAGAAGTTCAGTAGGTATTTGCTCTACGCCATTGGCGAAATTGTGCTGGT
This sequence comes from Roseivirga sp., assembly GCA_047633135.1. Classification (GTDB taxonomy): domain Bacteria; phylum Bacteroidota; class Bacteroidia; order Cytophagales; family Cyclobacteriaceae; genus Roseivirga. The sequence goes on along the minus strand of JBLIES010000037.1, from coordinate 3,368 downwards.
GGTCATTGGATACTGCGTGATTATCCAGATATTACTCTGAAACATTGCGGTATAAAGCTGTTAGACGAAAACAGTACTATTTTCAATTCATATAAAGACAGTCTGTATATTACGTTAAATGATTTTTATTCATTTCACAACAAAGAACTAGGCTTAGGAATAGAAGAGCTCTCTACTGATTTTCAAGACAATTACACCTACTTTAAAAACAACAAGACTTGGTTTCCTGCTTACGCAAACAAAATTAAAAATGATGATTTCATAACCTATGTATTGACGTCGCCAGACTATATCAATAGAGTAACTTCTTTTTATCTGATCTATTATGAGATCTATTTAGGCTAATTGAGAGATAGCAAGGAAGAAGCCCAGGAATTGATTGAGACCATACAAGAGAGAAAAAAATAACCACTTCTATGAGTATACTCTGCCATGTAGGATCTTCAAACTGCACCAACCCGAATTCGCCAACCTCGCATTTTCTGCCTGCTTCAAGCAATCTGATTGACCACAAATCATCACGGGTCATACCTCATCACTAAAAGCTAGCGCAGGTTTTGTAGCAGCTGCAATTCGATTAAATTTGAGGAGAACTGAAAACGACAACGCTAGCCGGCATAGGAGGCATAGACGCATTAGCGGGACCTTTTATAGCGCATGTTAGGAGTAATTACTAAAGGAGCTATTTCTTAAGACTTCTAAAAATAATTTCCGTTTTACTTTTGATTGTAGCTGTTGCCGGCTTAGTTCTTTTGGCTATCGATTCGAGCAACACATCCTACAAATGGGCTCGATTGAGATTGGGAATTTTGCGAATTTCATACTCACAACAAACAACCCACTTGATAATTTAGACGAATTGCGTAAGCCTAAATAGGTGGTGGTTAATGGTCTGAAAATCAGTCAAGAGACATTAAATGAGTTTGCCGATAATGCCCGAGATCGCAGCAATTCGGTTGCAACGGCTTTGGGATACGTTGAATATCTGCTGGTAGAAAAAGAAGAGCGAAGCAAGTAAATCCAGCGCAGCGCCTATTCTTCCTTAGCAATCGTTTAGGTGCGCTAATTTCTGTGGGTCAAAAGCAGTTGTGTAGCGTTCCTTCAATGCTTTGAGCTTTGGCGATATGTAGTTTTTGCAAAATGGTCGTTCCGTATTGCTGTGGTAGTAATCGAGTAAGTTTTTTTGGTTCAAGACAAAGCGTTCGTGAAAGAGGACTTGAGTGATGATCGGTTCATCAAACTCTTTTGCCAATGAGCTGATGGCGAGGCTCGAAACTAACTCTTGCTCTGGACTGAACACATAAACTGCCGATCGGTATTTATGCCGCATGCTGTGCCATTTAGTCGAGCTATGCGAGTGCAGATGTATAGAAACCAGGGTCTCCAAGTCAAGGACCTCAGGGTCATATTCGAGCAGAATGGCCTCTGACAATTGCTCGTCAGGAGCCCGCGCCCCAATCCATCCTTGCCGCACCTGTGTTACGCCGCGTACCGAAGAGAATATTCCCTCGGTACACCAGTGACATCCACCTCCAACTCCTATTTTTATTGTCTTATCCAATTATAAAATAAGTTTTTATTGCAAATTATAATTTCCGTATTCCATAATTTATAAAGGCAACAATCACGAATATGATGCCACCATAAAGCAGCACGCTGGGGGAATCATAAAACGATATTGTTTCAAAAAAAGCTTCTGAAGTGCCTGAAAGTACATAGAAACTAGATGCCAGCTAAAGCAAAGCACCTGCTATAGTAAGCAGTCTTTATTGGTTTAGTTTTTTGGTTGAAACTAAACGGGAAAGGCCGTACATTTTTGTTGTAAAAGACCATTAATCGGCGCACTCAAAGCCATCATCTGTCTTGTTTTTGAGAGCATAAGCATTCCCGATGCTGGTAAAATCCTTGTAGGTAAATACCACTATTCCATATTCTAATGCCATTATTTGTACATCTCTCTAAAAGGGAATATGTCCTTCAATTCCACGTCAATTTTTTTCTTTCTTGCCAATATTTGTCACTTGAGATTCTGCATGTGTGTAGTTGTTCTATTTCCGAAGTGCTTAAGCTAAATTGACTTGCTTTCAAGTTGGCTGATAAATGAGCATTATTGTTAGCGCCGCTTAACACCAATGCTTCAGGAAAAATTTCCATGCAATAACGCAATGCAATGGCATCTGCACCTACATCATATTTCTTCGCCAAATGCATCAGAATACCATACAGGTTTTGATATGCCAAAGAGTGAGTGTTTGGGATTAACCTACCATTTGCTAAAGCTTCTTTTATGATAAGGGGCCCTGTTAGGTTTTGCAATGCTTCCACATTATTTAAAATACTTTGGTCTAAGACATTAAAGGTGCATTGAAACGACTGGAATAGGGCTTCATTTTCAACTTGTATAGACAACGCTTTTTCTAATACTTCGGCTTGGTTAGTTCCTGTGGTTGTCAAACCTATCACAATGTTGTTCTCTTTTTTTATTTCGTGCAAACGTTTTAGAACGGTCTGATTCTCCAAGACTCCTGAATCTAATGTCGCAGAGTGAATTTGATATACTTTGAGATAAGGCAATAGCTTTTTTGAGTATTCCCATTGCTCATTCAGTTTAGCGATAGAATGCTCTTTTACTTCGTGCAATTTTGCTTTTGGGTCGAAATTAGCAACGTAGGTGTAGCCCCACTTCGTTGAAACTCGAATGCTGGGGTCGTTGTTTTTTTCTAACCATTTTACTAAAAGTTGTTCTGCGATTCCATAACCAGGCGATGTGTCAAAGTATCTTATGCCTTTGGCATATGCATCATCTAATACTTGCAGTCCATTTTCCTTAAACTGTGGTAAGGAAAATGATGATGTATTGACCTCTTGCTTCACATTAATATATAATGGTCTGCCGATGGCTGCGGTTCCTAATCCTATGTTGTTTTTAGCTTTCAATTGGTTGGAATAAAGTGTTTCGCTCGGTGCTAATTTAAGACGTGACCAAACATTTATATTGATCGCGATGGCTGCGACCTCAAGAGCTGAGCAAGATGTTTGTCCATAGTCAGATCCGAAGCATATCCGAAAGCCTTTGCGATTCTCTTTGCAAGATCATCAAGCGGTGTGTTATCAGGGTCGAATCTACTTTTTTTGAATGGTACCTCGCTCATCTTCGCCTCATTTCGTTTAAGAAGCTCTTCACTTTTTGCTCGGGCATCTCACAGGGCTTGAGCACCGCACCTTCATTGGTGAGGTATAAATTTAGACTGATGAAATCCTTTCCACCTAGCTCTTCAGCATAGACTTTAAAAGACTTTCCATTATTGAAGGCAGACTTGGTTATGCCGTATATTCTGCCTTGATAGTCGCCTTTAGAATATCCTATT